>JAKAAL010000075.1 GCA_021802375.1 Bacillota bacterium
ACCCGGGCGGCACCTTCCTGGAATTGGCCTTGCTACAGGGGCGCCTCATGGATTTCTTGGACCGAGCGCGAGAACTTGGCTTCACGGGCATCGAGGTCTCTGATGGCACCATTAACTTGGATCCGGAAACTCGCTACAATACCATTAAACTGGCCCGCGTCTATGGATTCGAGTTAGTTATCAGTGAGGTCGGTAAGAAAGATCCTAGGGATACCGTGCCCGGTCTCTTACTATGGACCCAAGTGGAACAAGATTTAGAAGCGGGCGCCGATATCGTGATCGTGGAGGGCCGCGAAAGCGGTCAAGGCGTGGTGATTTACGATGACCAAGGTGAAGTTCTCGAAGATGAGTTGGAGCAAATGGTGAGTCACCTTAGCGATTTGCATCGAGTCTTGTGGGAAGCACCACGCAAGCATCAGCAACAAGAACTCATTATGAGGTTCGGCCCCAATGTCAATCTGGGTAACGTGGAACCGGGTGATGTGCTGGCCTTGGAAGCCTTACGCGTGGGCTTGCGAGGAGATACCCTACGCCAGTACTATGTGAGTAGTGGTGTCCCGGATCCGATAAAGTGGCCGCCACCTTTGATTCTTAAGGGGGGCGATTTTAGCGATTGATGTGGCGTTTCGTTGGGAGGATGCCCGGGAGCGGGCTCGGAACCATGCGGTCTTGGTCATTGACACGCTACGGGCCACGACGACCATTGTAGGCTTATTGCAAAAAGGGGCTTCGCGTGTGTTGGCGTGTCCGACCGTGGAGGACGCGTTCCGACACCGCGTCGTCTGGCCGGACGCGGTCCTAGGCGGAGAACGCAACAACCGTGCTCCTAAAGGATTTGACGCCGGGAATTCTATTTTTGAGTATTCCGAGGCCATGCTCGCGGGACGTTCCGTGATTTTTACCACCACCAACGGAACACAGGCGATCGAAGCCGTGGCCAAAACGGCTTCGTGGGTCGGGTTGGCGTGCCTTCGTAACCGAGAAATGGCGGGGATCTTCCAACAGCGTCAATCCGATGAGGGCCTCCTGGTATGTGCGGGGACCGCGGGGGCTGTCTCCTGGGAAGACACAATCACCGCAGGCGCCGTGGTCGATACCTGGCCCCCTCATACCTGGACCGACGGGGCACGCTTGGCCTGGACCGCATTCAATCAGCATCGGGACGATCTTTTGGTCGGAATCTTGGCATCGAGTCACGCACGAGTTCTCGAAGAATCCGGGATGGGGCGCGACATTGAATACGCCGCAGAACTAGATGCGAGCCAGGTCATGCCGGTGCGCGACACCAAGGGTTGGTTTGTAGCGAAATAGGCGTTAAAGCACCGAGACAGGGCCGACCCCTTGGGGGTCGGTCTTTTTATGGCCTGGCCTTCATAAGTATTCCCGTCGGGACCAAGGACAGCGGAGGATGTCATGCTAAACAACGCCACGATTGGGCTCTTGGTATTGCTACTCTTGGGTATTTGGGCGCGTTCCAACCTAGTGGCCGCGGCGGCGGCCATTTTACTCGTCATCCGATTCGCGCGCTTGTCCTTTTTATTCCCAGTACTAGAGAGGCGCGGGGTAGAACTCGGGCTCTTATTTCTCACGCTCGCGATGCTCGTGCCATTCGCGTTGGGCAAGGTCACGCTCCGCGATATCTCCAAAGGACTTTTGACGGTGCCTGGAATGCTCGCGGTGCTCGGTGGAGCGCTGGCCACCCATTTGAACGGACGAGGGCTTCACCTCTTGGCGGACAACAGCTACCTCATGATTAGTCTCATCGTCGGCTCGATCCTCGGGATCGTGGTGTGGGGTGGTATCCCAGTGGGCCCACTCATGGCAGCGGGCGTTACCTACTTAATGCTTCAAGTCATTGATCTCGTAGGACGCTATTTTCATTAATGCAAAAGGGGGGCTAAACATGTCGAGTGATCTGTACTTACGCGGGATGGTGGTCATCCGGTTCCTGTCCGCGATGGTAGAGCTAACCGGAGCGTTTTTGATGTGGCGATTTAATCGCATCGACACGGCGGTGCGTATCAATAGTTTTTTGGGACTAGTGGGTCCGATTATTCTAACGACCACCATGTTGCTGGGCGTTGCGGGTATGGCGGCCACTAAGGTTCCTCTATCAAAAATCTTATGGATCGGAGGTGGAGTGGCCCTGATTCTTTGGGGCACCACCCGGTGACTGGATTTTGGGCAATTTCGTTAAGAGGCTGGCGTCGGCGCTGGAGGCTTGGTATGGCTTTCTTGTTGCTGTTACTATTCTTGCCAGCTGAAATTCGCCCGACGCCCTCGCATCCAGATCACCAGCGGTCAGGCGTGACCTATGCCGTGAGAACTTCAAGGCGCGTGGTGGCATTGACGTTCAATGACGGTCCAAGTCCTTGGACGCCTCGGTTTCTCGCCATATTAGAGGCGTTTAGGGATCCGGCCACCTTTTTCGTATTGGGTACCCAGGTCGCGCAATATCCTGACATCGTGCGCCAGGAAATCTGGTTAGGAATGGAAGTCGGGAATCACACCTTCGGGCATATTAATCTTGCCCAACACTCATTCGCTCACGACTACCGCGACTTGGCAGAGACTAATCGCCTGGTAGCCGAAGTTACCGGAAGTACGCCGACGGTGATGCGTCCACCGTACGGCGCATACAACGCTTCGTCATTACGCGCGGCGTCTTTGGCCGGCTTACGCGTTATTTTATGGTCGGCGACCGAAAACTCAGGGAATTGGAAGAATCCAGGGGTGGCGAGCATCGTGGCTCGGGTCATGCGTCATCTGGCGCCGGGAGACATCATATTGTTTCATGATGCAGGATCCCACTTAGGAAGCACCTTAAGAGCTTTGCCTGTGATTTTAAAAGATTTGCGTGCTCTCGGATATCGCTGCGTGACGGTGTCCGAGTTGCTAAAGGTGCAATATGGGAATTGACAATGGTATACTGACCACAATGGTGACCGCGAAACCAACCGCTGGAGGGCTAAGCCATTCGCATCGTGGGAGGACAAGCTTCGGGCCGGCGCTTATTAGCGCCGAAAAGTCAAAAAACGCGTCCGACCGGAGAGCCGGTTCGAGAAGCTATCTTTAACATGCTCGCTCCGCGGGTTATGGGGGCGTCCGTGCTCGACCTATATGCCGGCAGTGGGGCTTTAGGACTAGAGGCATTGTCCAGAGGAGCAGATCGGGCGATTTTGGTCGATAACGATCACGAGGCGGTGCGCACCATTGATCATAATCTCCGAGAACTCGGCTACCAACAGCGTGCCCTGGTCAAAAGAATGCGGGCCGAGCGTTTTGTAAACCTCGCCATCACGGCGGGATGGTGCTTTGGGGTCATATTTTGTGATCCCCCGTGGGCCGTGGGTCTCTCCGTGGAGGTACGGGATAATCTCCACCATATTTTAGACCCCGACGGTCTCATTTTGGTCGAGCACCAAAAGGCGGATCCACCTCCCGTATTGGACCAGCTAGCACCGATGCGAGACCGTGCGTGGGGCGACACGCGGGTCACCTGGTACCAGGTGCCTGTGAAAGGAGGCCGACCTTGAAATCGCTACGAGCACTCTACCCGGGGTCATTTGACCCGATTCATAACGGTCATCTCGATGTGATTGAGCGAGCGGCCAGAATTTACGGTGGGCTAACGGTAACCGTGTTTGTGAATTCCTCCAAGACCCCGTTGTTTGACGTCGAAGAACGCGTCCACCTGGTATACGAGGCGACTCGGCATCTTCAGGGAATCGTGGTGGAACAAAGTCGGGACCTTTTGGTGCGCTACGCAGAGAGTCGCGGGATTGATGTGATCATTAGGGGTTTACGCGCGGTGCTCGATTTTGATTATGAATTTCAAATTGCGTTGATGAATCGAAAAATGGCCCCTGGTATTGAAACCATTTTTATGCTAACCAGTGAACATCACGCATATTTGAGCTCGACCCTAATTAAAGAGTTGGCCCGGTACGGGGCCGATGTAAAAGGCTTGGCGCCCGAACCCGTGGTCCAAGCCCTGACACAAAAATTTTTGCAGACTAAGGGAGATTATCATGACCAACCAGCCTCTGAGCTCTGATTTAGCCGTGCTTTTGGATCATGTGGACAACTTGATTATCGAGGCGCCGCGGTTGCTCTGGACCGGCAGAATCCTAGTGGATAGCAACGAACTCGCCACCTTACTGAGTCAAATCCGACACGCGCTACCCGAAGAAGTGCGCCAGGCCCAATGGGTCATCGCTGAGCGCGATCGCGTGCTTCAGGAGGCGGCGGATCAGGCAGAGGCGATGAAGCTGGAAGCCGAGGCGTCTGTGCTCCGTCAAGCGGAATCGTC
This sequence comes from Bacillota bacterium, assembly GCA_021802375.1. Next base: position 4,313 of record JAKAAL010000075.1, read on the forward strand.
CGAGGTGGTGCAAAGGGCCAGGGACCGAGCCCTGGAATTAACCGAACAAGCGCGGCAAGCCGCTCGAGAAATCCATCAAGGTGCACGCACCTATGCAGACGATGTTCTGGCTCGGCTAGAATCGGAAGTGCACCAGGTGCTGGAGGATCTGAAGGCTAACCGGGCGGAGTTGCGGAACGAAAAGGCCTAACGCCACACCCAATATGATGGCCCACAGCATCTGGGTGACGCGGAGTCGCAACACATGTGGCCATGATAGTCCGCGATAATGGGCATATAGTAGGAGAGGAACAAGCGAGACCATGCCATTAAAAGCCAAAGCCCCTAAGCCGATGGGCGTCGCGACTTGCGGTGAGGTGGTCGGTTCCATCCAGAGTTGGTATAGCCAGTGGGCCCAAGTATTTTGCATCAGCCGAGCCACAATTAACTCGGCTAAGAGGATTGTGGCCCAATTCATGGCGTCCAGGCTTGCCGTCCTTAACCTTGGCGGTCGCGCCTGAATGGGTTTGATATACGTCGGTAGGGAACCATTCATCAACCAGGCGGCTCCTAACAAGGCAGCATTTACCCAAAGGCCAATCCACAGATGGCTAAAAAGCCAAGGGTTATATAAATTGGCCCAGGTCAACGAACGGTACGTAACTTTGGGCGTGGCATCGTGGATAGACTGGTCCAGGATGCGGGTAGAACCCACGATGGGCCAAGAGGCGAAGCTTCGTATCATGCCGGCACTGCGGCCGCGGAGCCCAAGACTATTGATGATAAGCTCCGAGGCGACGAGAGCCGGGAATACCGTGGGTACCACGTGGGTCCACCATTGGTGTAAGATGGCCGGGAATAGGCGCTCGAGCTGGGGCGCGGAACCGTAAACCGCGAAGGCGCCCCAGACGATGCCCAGCAATACGAGAGACCACGCGACATACCATTTTGTTTCTGGGTGAGGATGCATGAATACGCCTCCGACGGCTGAGGTCTCCTATAAGATATGCCAGAAAAGGATGAAGAGGACAGATCATGGACATGAACCTCAAGGCGCAACATATATACTGAAAGGAACCTGGAGGTTGGATTATGGAACCACAGCAAGGGGTTATATTGGCGCTTTCGTCCGGAGGGGTTCGAGGGTTCGCTCACGTTGGCGTGCTAAAGGTTTTGGACCGCTATCGGGTCCCCATTGCCGGCATCGCAGGCTCTAGTATGGGGGGGCTCATCGGAGGACTCTATTGTGCGGGCTACACGGGGAGTATGATACAAGACGTGGCCCTGAATGTCCGACGCAGCGATTGGATCGATTTTTCCTTGTCCAAAATGGGGCTAGTGGCGGGAAAAAAACTCGAAGCCTTGCTGGCCCAATGGACACATGGATGCCAGTTCGAAGATTGCTCCCCTCCTCTAAAGGTGGTTGCCGTCGATATTGAAACCGGGGCCCCTGTATTAATCGAGACGGGATCCTTGGCAGCAGGCATTCGTGCTACCGTATCGATTCCCGGCGTATTTAGTCCGGTGGTACGGAATGGGAAAATTTTGGTGGATGGTGGAGTACTGAATCGGGTGCCGGTTGATGTCGCGCGACTCTTTGGCGACTGTCCCGTTATTGCGGTCGATGTGGGGGTGGAGTTAGCACCGACCGTAGGGTCCATGTTCGATGTTTTATTTCAAACTTTCGACTTGATGGCCTATCAATTGAAGCAATATCGACCGGTTGAAGCTGATTTGATGATTGCACCACGCTTACAGCTTACCCGAGAGGCGCACTTTAGCAAAATTCCGGAGGTGATCCAAGCCGGGGAAGTTGCAACGGAGCAGGTAATTTCCAAGATTGTGGAACTCATCCATAAAGATGGCACGGCAGCGAAAGGGGGGGGCTTCTCATTAAGCCAAAACGTAGTCTGGTAAAGTCTTTAATTTGGGCCTTGGCGGGATTGGTTGCACTAGGGGTCGTGTTATGGTTTGTCCCCACCCAGTATGTAGCCATTGCTCCAGGCATCACCGGGGACTTGTCGCAAATGGTTAGTGTCAAAGATGGGCATACCCCGGGCAGCGGGAAGTTATTGATGGTGGCCGTTGAAATCGGCAATTTGAATGAACTCCTTTATTTGGGGGCAAAACTGGACTCTAACGTACATATCTTAACCAGCCAGGCCGCGATGGGCGGTCTCAATATGCAACAATACGAACAGCTGAACTTCTCCATGATGTCGAACAGTAAGCTTTCGGCCGAGGTCGCAGGGGAGAAGTTGGCAGGGCTCCCGGCATCCGTCACCACCGTTCCCGGCGCACAAGTGCAAGCTGTGCTCAAATCTGGAAATGCCTACGGAAAACTTAAACCGGGAGACCTGATCGTCGGCGTTGGCGCTTACAAGGTGACTTCTCCGGCCGAATTACCGGCCCTGCTTAAGCAACATTTCAAAGTTGGGCAAATTGTGCCCTTTACCGTGATCCGGCACGGATCCCAGATGTTGGTTCCGGTGAAAACCATGCACCTCGCTAATGATCCGGCGCCAGCCATCGGGATTGTAATCGGCCAAGACCTGGTTTGGCATATTCCCCGTCCGGTGACTATCAAGAGTAAGGGGATTGGCGGGCCCAGCGCCGGGATGATGTTCGCCCTGGAAATCTATGATCAAATCACGGGTCGTAACCTGGCGGATGGTCGCACCGTGGCCGGGACTGGGGAAATTTATCCCAATGGCAGCGTCGGACCCATTGGTGGCGTTCAGCAAAAAGTGATTACGGTGCATCGTTCCGGAGCCACCGTGTTCCTATGTCCGGCGCAAAACTTTGCACGCGCCGAGGCTATGGCCAAAGCCAAAGGTTATCATATGAAAATTTACCCCGTGAACACATTGGCCCAAGCCTTGAAAGATATAGAAATCGGTGGATCGGGAGGGAATGCTTAGGTTAATACCCTGTTTTGGGGGACATACTACCGCCTAGACTTCAAGGGAGGGGTTTGTCGTGGCTCAACAGGATCGTCGTCAAGAAGGCCAAGCCAATTTACGGAGCATCATCCAACAAGAAATGGCGCAAATGCAGTGGCAGGGGGCAGACTCCACGGCAGGGCAGGGAGAAAACTCCCAAGATAAAGAACTCCGACAAATGGTTCGTGAGGAGCTTGCCGCCCTCAACGGGCGTTCTGGATCCGGAGGCGGGCGGCCCACGGGCCAGCAAAACAGTATGGGCCACCGGGGGCAGGCCACGGGCGGTAGTAGCCAGTCCACGGGCCAGCGCAGTACGAGCCATCAGGGGCGGGGCGCCGGGGGCACCTCAAGCCCTCGGGATAATCCGTCGGGGTCCACCGTGGGCTCATCGTCCAATAGCGGTTCGGGATCGCAGTCCAGCGCCTCGTCGGTTGGCCAAGGCACTTCGAGCCATAAAAAAAAGGCTAAGGTAGCGCCGAAGATGAACGCCAACAATAGTCAGACGGTGGCCCAAGTCTTAACCCAAGCTCAGTATGAACTGAGTCAAGAACTGGAGGCAAATCTTAAGAAGCTTCGCAGTGTCATTCAACAAAGTGAGGAAATCGCTAAAAAGATTGAACTCGTGCTAGGACGTGGTGAACAAGGCAGTGGGACTAAAGAATGAAGAGCCGGGCACTGCTTATCCAACAGGGCCATGTCTTTGCACCCGAACCATTGGGAATCCAGGACATCCTCATCATCAATGAGAACATCGCGGCCATCGGCTCTTCGCTTGACATGCCCGAATGGTGTGATGGTCCCGCGATTTCTGCAAAGGGGCATCTTGTGTTCCCGGGGTTCGTGGATCAGCATGTCCATCTAGCCGGAGGGGGAGGCGAAGGAGGTCCCCAATTTCGGACCCCAGAAATTTCTCTCACGGCGTTGACCACGGCTGGGGTGACCACGGCGGTGGGAGTGCTAGGCACCGATGGCACGACGCGGAGTGTATCGGGACTCTTGGCCACGGCACGAGGGCTAGAGGCACAAGGCCTCTCAACCTCTATTTATACCGGTGCCTACGAGGTTCCTACGCGAACTATTACCGACACCCCGCGCAATGATGTGGTGTTGATTGACAAAGTGATTGGCATTGGAGAAATCGCGGTCAGCGATCATCGCGGAAGTCACCCCAGCGATCGGAGCTTGGCTCAACTAGCTTCCGAAGCACGAGTGGGCGGGCTCTTATCTGGAAAGGCTGGCGTATTGCATCTGCATCTCGGCAGCGGGCCAAGAAAATTGGAACCGGTCTATGAGGTCTTGGGCATGGCCGATATACCCATCGATACGTTTGTCCCCACTCATTTAAACCGCAATCACGCTTTGTTAGAGGATGCGGTGAAGTTGGGACAGCGGGGTGGATGGTTGGATTTGACTACGGGAATCGTTCCTACGTCGGATGACAAAGACGCTGTCGACGCCGCTACCGCAATGATTTTTTTGAAGGACCATGGGGTCCGATGGAATCACGTTAGTTTTAGCTCCGACGCCGAGGGATCGGCCCCAGTTTTTGATGCCGAAGGTCGTCTGATAAGCATGGACATGGGCTCGGCCAACACGTTATGGCAGGCAGTATTGGCACTGGGTCATCAGGGGGTGTCATGGGACCGCGCGATTCAGCCGGTTACCTCGACGCCTGCGGATATATTAAAATTCTCCCGGGTGGGCCGGCTAAGGCCGGGCAGTATCGGCCACATTGTGATGATTCGAGATGAAACCATCTCCAAGGTGGTGGCTAAGGGCCGATTGATGGTAGATGAGGGTCGGCCCATCGTTTTTGGCACCTACGAGAAGGCATCAAGCCGATGATATCGTGGCCGTGGCATTCGCCGTGGAGACGATATCGAGAAATCGCGAGAATATTGGCACAACACGGGTTCATCATGGTCATTGACAAAATGGGGCTCTCGCGCCATCTCTCTCTCAAGCAGCGCTGGCATCCGAGCCGTGTACCCGATGATGATGCGGACTGGTCGGAACGACTAGGGCTGGTTTTGGCGGCCTTAGGGCCGACTTACGTGAAGCTCGGACAACTTGCCTCGACCCGTACGGATCTGCTACCAGAGAAATTAATCCGTGCGCTCGAGCGCCTGCAAAGCGATGTCCCCCCGTTCGAATTTACTGAAGTGGTCCGGATTTTGGAGGCGGCATGGCAGCGTCCCTGGGCAGAGGTATTGGGGTATATTAACCCCAAGCCTTTAGCTGCCGCGTCGTTGGGACAGGTGCATGAGGCGCGACTCCTCAATGGCGATAAAGTAGTAGTGAAGGTCCGTAGACCGGACGTGGTGGCGAAGACGGAAGCGGATCTCAGAATTTTAAAGGGGCTTGGTGAAATTGCCCAAAGACGCACCGAGTGGGCGAGCCAATATCAACTGCCGACTTTAATTGCCGAACTATCTCGAACCCTCCGTGAAGAACTAAACTTTAGCCAGGAGGCGAAGTACACCGACCGGGCTTGGAAAGCCTACAACGGGCGACGACACATGCGGGTGCCGCGAGTTATGTGGGAGTGGACGAAGCCCGACGTCTTGGTCGTGGAAGAATTGAGCGGGATAAAGATCACAGAATTCGGGAATCAGTCGATGCGGACATCAGAGTCCAAACCCATGGCCGAACGTTTTGTTGGGGCCGTCTATTACCAAATTTTTATCCAAGGATTTTTCCACGCCGATCCCCATCCCGGTAACGTGCACGTCGACGAACACGGTCGTGTCATGTTCCTCGATTGGGGACTGGTGGGGATGTTGTCTCCGGATATGCGTCGCCACTCCGTGTCCCTCATTTTAGGGCTTTCCCAAGGACGTCCCACCCGCATTGTGGATGCCTTATTAGATCTCGGCGTGGTCGACGGCAATGTAGACCGAGGTCCGCTTATCCAGGACGTGGAACAACTCCGACGCCGATATTATGAACGGGAATTGGACGACTTTAACCTCGGACAAGCGTTCGGTGATCTTTTGGCGCTGGCCAAAAATCATCGGATTCGGATACCACCCGAGTATGCGCTACTGGCTAAGACTGCTATGACGGTGGATGGCGTAGTGCGTCACATCGATCCCCATACCTCGTTGGTAGAATTGGGGAAAAAATTTGGCCCCGAACTCTTGGCGAATCGATTGCAACCCCAAGCCTGGGGGCCTGAGTTGATGGACACGCTTTGGGAGTGGTCGCGGGCTGCTTCTGCATTGCCCGGAGAAATTAATCAGGCATTGGCCACCATCAGTCGCGGTGAAGTGCGCATCGTTTTGGAACATAAGAATCTTGATAAGGTGCTGGGTCACTGGGAGCGATTGGTCAATCGGGTGGCGCTCTCGTTCTTGTTGGCGGCGTTGATAATAGGGTCCGGATTGGTGGTGCATCGGGATCACTTGGACCACATGGCCCGTTTTCCATTTGGGGAGTACGCATTTATCGCGGCCTCTCTTATGGGCCTTTGGGTGATCATTGGCGCGATGCGAC
>JAKAAL010000076.1 GCA_021802375.1 Bacillota bacterium
CACCGATTGTGCACATGGCCAACCCTAGAATCATCATCCCCAGCACCGCAATCATCACTAACACCGGGAATTCGGCGCCCCAACGCTCTTCGCGCCACCCCAAAAGAATGGTTCCCAGTCCCGCTAAAAGGACCAGCATGTTCACAAAAAGACTATAGTTGTCGACCACAATGCCGCCGCCGAGAAACATATGGGGCTTTAGGGCTGTAGACCAGAGATTCCCGGAAGCGGCCAGAGCCGATAACATCCCAATTAAAGAGAGCCACGACGCCACCTGACGCTGACCTGCAAACATATTCCCAAGTAGCGTGACTAAGATAAATCCCACAACAATGTATTCAGGGAGCAGAGCGTGAAAGAGACTCATAAGCCCCCTCCTTTCCCTGCCAATAGGTGTACGGCATGATACAACGACGGTACCGCGTGCGCGGTGAGCCCATTCGGCCAGACACCGAGCAAAACCACCAGTCCCGCCAGCGGGACAATCCACCATATTTGCCCCGCCTTAAGATCCGCAATCTGCTGCGTGCCTTCAGGTCCTTGCATAATGCCCTGGAAAATCCGGATCATGTACCAGGCGGCCATCACCAACACAATAACCGCAATCACTGCGAACACAATATGGTGCACCACCAGTCCTTGGATAATGAGATATTCGCCCACAAATCCCGGCAGCCCTGGGAGTCCTAACGTAGCCAGTGCGAAAAAGAGAAAATATGCCGCAAACCGCGGTGCCGAGGCGTTCAAGCCGCGGAGTGTCGAAAGTTCCCGGCTGCCCGCTCGCTGTTCAATGAGTCCTAAGACAATAAAGAGTCCCCCGACCATCAAACCATGGGCTACCATTTGAAATGTTGCCCCCAAAATCCCTACCCGGGTCAAAGAAAAAATACCCAAGGCGATCATCCCAATGTGCGATAAAGAGGCGTACGCGGTAACCATCTTCATGTCGGTTTGGCGCAGAGCCATGAATGCACCATACACCAAACCAATCACCGCAAGAATCAAAAGAACGGTTTCATAGCGAACGAATTCGGGGAAGAACAGAGGCAACATAATGCGTAAGAATCCGTAGACACCCATCTTAGACATCACTCCGGCCACCAACGCGGTAACCGGCGCCGGCGCTTCCCGGTACGCATCGGGCATCCAACCGTGAAATGGCCACAAAGGCGCCTTGATAGCAAACGCAAGGAAAAATGCCGCGAACACCCAAGGGGTAACCCGCGCATCCATGTGCAGATGCGCAAGTTGCGATATTTCAAAGGTCAATGGCCCAAACGGTTGCGTGTGAATCACGGCGACCGCGACAATACCAATTAACATAAAGAGGCTCCCAAAGAGGTTCATGATGAGCCACTTCATCCCAGCGCGACGCCCCTTGGGACCCGACCAACTCGTGAGTAAAAAGAAGACCGGGATTAACACCACTTCCCAAAAGATGTAGAACAAGAACAAGTCTAGGGCCGAAAAGAGCCCCAGTGAACCGAATTCCAAGAAAAGAATCCAGAAAAAATATACCGGGCCCCACTCATGCTTTGACGCTAAAATCGCCACTTCGGTTAATACCACTGTGAGCCCCAGTAAAAATAGGGACAGCCCATCCGAGCCTAGATGAAACCGAATTCCCCAGGCAGGAATCCATGAGACATTGACTCCTTGCCCCGGATGCATCAACAGCCCGATATAGAGGGCGACCAGGATACCCCCTACGATGGCCGCCACCGTCTTGGCGCTTCGTCGCGGCACCACCAGGGTCAGTAATGACCCTAAAAGCGCCACGACCATCAGCCACACCACTAACATCGAAATGCCTCCTCCATGCGCTCTATCGGATTACGCTCGAATCAGGTAAAAGGCCAACAAGGCACCCAGCCCCACCATGATGGACAACGCGTAGCGGCGAACATAACCGGTCTGCAAGGGCCGTAGGTCTGCTGCCCAAAGCCATACCACACTCGCCACACCGTTCACAAAATCCAAAATGGCGGTTTCTACTGGCTTAAGCCAGTCCCCAATCGCCTTAAACGGAATCACGGCGATCCAGCTCCACACCGCATCCATATTCCAGGCTTCATAGGCTTGGCGACCGAGTCCGGCTTTGGATCCCGCCTCCGTTGCCACGCGATTTTTCACGTACATCCAGTACGCCAGAATGATAGCAACAACTGCTAGCCCGACTGTTAGTATGGTGCCAAAGAGCGGTCCGTGTTCCAAACCCGCGTGACTTGCGCCGGGATAGAGCGAAAACGTCGGCGCTAGCCAACTGTTTAGCCATCCTCCAAAAAATCCTCCAATCACCGCCAAGACACCAAGAATGACCACGGGAATGGTCATGACTAAGGGCGCCTCGTGTGCGTGGTCATAGAGCCCCGGATCGCGGGGATTCCCGAAAAACGTGATGAAAAACAGGCGGAACATATAGAACGCCGTCATCCCGGCCGTCAACACACCCACCGCCCAAAGTAGCGTGTGGCCCGAATTGAACGCCTGGCCTAAAATCGCTTCCTTACTGTAATAGCCAGAAAACGGTGGGATCCCCGAAATCGCCAAAGTCCCTGCCAAAAAGGATGCCATGGTCCATGGCATTTTCTTAAACAGTCCGCCCATTTTGCTGATGTCTTGTTCCCCACTTAAGGCATGGATCACGCTACCTGCGGCAAGAAACAGCAAGGCCTTGAAGAACGCATGGATCATAAAGTGAAACACTCCGGCCACGTACCCGCCTACCCCAATGGCCAAAAACATGTACCCCAGTTGACTTAGGGTCGAATAGGCCAACACTTTTTTGATATCGCGCTGGAAAATCGCAATGCTGGCCGCGAAAATCGCAGTGAAGGCTCCGATGGCCCCAATTAAATAGTGCACGTCTGGTGCCAATCGAAGCAGCGGATAGAGTCGCGCCATCAGGTAAACCCCTGCCGTCACCATGGTGGCGGCGTGGATTAATGCCGAAACTGGGGTGGGCCCTTCCATGGCATCCGCCAACCACATATGGAGCGGAAATTGCGCCGACTTCGCCATGGCGCCGACATAGAGTAAAAAGGCCGTCCATTCAAAAAATGCGCTGCCCGGACGCGCCCCACTTAAAATGGCAAACAGATGGGGGTAACCCACGGTGTGGTAGTGCAAATATAAGAGAGCCAGACCAAGCAGGATGCCCACATCTCCGACTGTGTTCATCACAAAAGCCTTTTTGGCCGCACGGACCGCCGACGGTCGATGATACCAAAACCCAATCAAGAAATATGAGGCCAGTCCGACCAGCGCCCATCCAATCAAGAGCACGATGAGATTGCCAGCGAGTACCAACAACAACATCGAAAAAATGAAAAAGTTCAAGTAGGAAAAGTATCGAGCCTTGCCCGGGTCGTCGTGCATATACCCAATCGAGTAGATATGAATGAGCATGCCGACCCCGGTGATCACCAAGAGCCACACTCCCGCCAGCGGGTCCAAATATAGTCTGGCGCCAATGGATGGGCCAAAGCCACTGATCCAGGTCCAAAGGTTTCCGGTAATCCACCGATGATGGACCCCCAGGTGCGCCAAGTGGACATCGACTGCAATGCTCAATAAAAAGCTGATCCCGACTAACGCACTGGCCCAGATCCCGGGAAGTTTCTTGGGCATGATCCCTTTAAATACCGTAATGGTCACGGCCCCAATCAAGGGCAGCAAAGTGATTTCGATCAGAAGTTGCATGCGCTTAAACGCTCCTTCTCGTACACGGACATCAATTCTTCATACCGGAAATCTCGTCAACATCTAAACGATGGCGCCGGTGATAAACACTCACGATAATGGCCAGCCCAATCCCCACTTCAGCGGCGGCCGTTCCTACAATCACAAACGCCATGATTTGCCCCGACATGTCATGCCAGTGGCGCGCAAACGCAATGAACGCGAGGGCCGCAGCGTTCCACATCATTTCCGCCGCCATGAACATGATTAACGGATTGCGCCGCGTCATGACACCGATCGATCCAATGGCGAACAGAATGGCCGCAAGGCCTACCACCCAATTAACTGGAATCATGCCTTGGTCCCCCTTTGAGGCCTCGCCGGCTTACGACGCGCGGGCCGGTTTAGTACCAGCACCCCAATTCCCGCGGTTAATAGCATGATCGCAATGGCCACCAGATAAAGGAAGTCCGGTCCCCACAGTAAGAGACCCATCCCATGAAGGTTCCCAAAACTATGCGGTAAGCCACTAGCAATCGGTGAACCTGGCCGACGGATCGCCAATACGGCCAAGGCAATCCCTACCCCTAGTGAGAGTATTCCCGCCAGCCATCGTTGCCCCCCCAAATGCTCTTGGGGCTCACCCTCTTCCTTACCGGCCGTCAACAGGGTGACCACGAACAAGAACAGGACCATGATGGCTCCTGCGTAGACAATGACCTGTGCCACTGCCAAAAATTCAGCCGATAGCAATAGATAAAGCACGGCCAACGAGAGGATGTTGCCGACCAGGAACAGAGCACTATGAACCGGCTGTCGGGCTACTACCACCCCAACCGCGCCCACAATAGCCAAGATGGCTAAAATTATAAACGCCGTCATCGCACAAATCCCCTCATTTCTTCACCGGCGGGTGCAAAAGTTCTTCTTTGTCAGCGATCATATCGAGGCGATTGGATGCCGCCAACTCGTTAAAGGGCGTGAGGCGCACGGCATTGGTCGGACAGGCTTCTTCGCACATGCCGCAAAAGATGCACCGGATCAAATCGACTTCGTAGTCGACCGAGTAGCGATTCGTCCAAGATACCGGTTTCCCCTCGGGCGCTGACGCTGCCACCACCCGGATCGCATGGGCGGGGCATACCGCTTCACAAAGACCGCAACCCACACAGAGCTCATGACCATCGGCATCTTTTGCCAACATATGCTTGCCTCGAAATCGCGGGGAATATTCTCGGCGCTTTTCGGGATAAGAAATCGTATCTCTTGGCTCAAATAAGGCCTTGAAGGTAACGCCTAAGCCCTTGGTCATAGCCTTTACTCCATCAAACATGGCAGAGGTCCTCCTTTCAGTGTCACAAAATGCCGCTGACAAACGCGGCGGTGCCTAAAAAGTACACCAACGAGATCGGCAATAACACTTTCCAACCAAAAGACATCAACTTATCATAGCGAAAGCGTGGATAGGTCGCACGAATCCAAATAAATATGAAGACCAACACCGCGACTTTAAGAGCGAACCAAATAATTGGCGGCAAAAATCCCCAGCCCAACCATCCACCAAAGAAGAGCGTGACCGCCAAGCCACTAACGGTCAGCATATTGATGTATTCGGCAATGACATACATTGCAAACCGGATCCCGGAATATTCGGTATGATACCCCGCGACCAGCTCGGATTCTGCTTCTGGCAGGTCAAATGGCGTCCGGTTGGTTTCGGCAATGGCAGTGATGAAGTAAATCACGAACGGAATGATCTGCGGCAGTACGAACCACCGCGCCTTTTGCGCATATACGATATGCTCCAAGTTGGCCGTGCCGGCCATCATGAGCACACCCAACACCGACAACCCCATCGCCAGTTCATACGAAATCATCTGGGCCGAAGCGCGGATTCCTCCTAATAAGGAGTACTTATTCTGGGACGCCCAGCCCCCCAGCACAATCCCGTAAATACCCAGCGAGCTGAAGGCAAACGCAATCAAGAGTCCGATACTGGGGTTCGCAATATCGAGGTTGATAGTTTGTCCGAAAAGGTGAATCGGAGCTCCAAAGGGAATCACGGCATCCACCGATAAGGCGGCAAAGAGAGAAAACACCGGGGCTAGCCGGTAGACGATCGGATCCGCTCCATTCGGCATCAAATCTTCTTTAAGGGCCATTTTGAGCCCATCCGCCAGAGGTTGCAAGAGTCCTCCGGGACCCACACGATTCGGTCCTAAGCGCAACTGAAAGAATCCTAAGAAACGGCGCTCCAGTAACATGGTGTACGCAAACCCGGTCATAAGGATGCCAATCAGGACCAGGATTTTTACGATCAAGAGGATGGTCGTAATCATGCAATAACCTCCTCTTGGACCAGGCCGAGAGTGACCGGCCCGCTACCCATCACATTGATTCCTGCCACTCCTTGCGGCAGCCACACTATCCCCTTCGGCACCCGCGCGTCCAACGAGACTCCCACAAGCAGGCGGTTCTCGCCTTGGGAGAGTTGGATCCGCGCGCCTTCGCGATCCATGCCCATCTTCTCGGCTACTTCAGGGTTGATCCGGCCGGGGAATTCGGGTACCCGGGGTGCGAGAATTTCGGAGGGCAGGCTTTTCTCCCATATTAAGCCCCCGATCACCAATGTCATCTCACTGTCAGATTCAGAGGGCACCTGGAGGGGGGTAATGGCGACCGGAGTCGGGTCCACGGGCAATAGGTCTCCGCTGTCGTCATCAAAGGGATCCCAGTCCTCTCCCCACTCTAAGGGACGGCCTAAAAGGTGAGCCCAGGTGTTTAAATAGGTCTTAATCGGGCGTGCTTGGCCGGGAGGTTGGACGCTTGCCATGCCGACTTGAAGACGCGCTTCCATATTGACGTAAGTCCCGTAGACTTCGGCCCACGCCGCGCCCGGTAACAACGCATCGACGGCGGCTTCATCTTTAGGAGGTTGTATTCCCTCCACCACCAAGTGCTCGAGTCGTTCGAAGGCCTCTGCCACCAACTGCCGATCGGGATACTCTTCCAACAGGTCGGCCCCAAACACGAGTAGCGTTTTAATCACGCCGTCGCGAGCATCCTCCAACAGCTTAGTCAAATCACCAAAGTGGGCCGAGAACCCAGCCCGTTCCCACCCGCGCCAGTTCGCTGCACCAAATGTGGGAAGCATCGGGGTGGGATCCTTTCGGAGTTTGGCCAAGACCCCCAGCACACTCTCGACGCCTGGCTCAGCGCCATCCCATAAACAGACCAAGTGCTCCGCCCGCATCAATTGAGCGCCCAAGTGCGCTAGGGTTTCCGGTGAAACATCCTTTGGCGTAAATCCTGCAAGGTCTTGGATCAAGGTTTTTACGTCAGGATCATCGGGCACCTCTTTGGCCAGTGCAAGCGCTATCACTGCCGCCGTTTGATCCGGGGCCGTAATCACGTCCTGTCCCGGTAGGGTATCGCGGGTCAGTGCCGTAGGTCCCACCCCAATCACCTTTAAAGCAGGGTATCTTAAAAGACGCTCGCGGAGTTTCAGATGCACCACCGGTACCGTGTCGTATGGGTCGCCCCCGAGGAGCAACACGGTGTCCGCGTTCTTGATGTTGTCAAAGGTGCCATTGAGAGCACGCGGTAAGTAGCCGCGTTCCGAACGCGTCATGGCGAGGTTTTTCGTACCGAGCACCTCTGTTGCAAAGCGCTTCACCTGATACGCCTCTTCCGTGGTATGCATGCCGCCCATGACCACACCGACCGCGTGACCGCCATCGCTCTCTACAGTCGTCTTAAGCCATTCCCCGACGCGGCGGGTGGCCATGGCCGCTGCCGTGTCTTTCCCGTGCACGCGCGAGGTTAACAGCCGATCCGGATGGTAACCAAAGTCGTACCCGAAGCGTCCTCGATCGCAGAGCCATCCCCATTCTCGATCCGGAACCGGTCGGCCCTCCATCCGGATCACATGCCCCTCACGGGCTGTCACTTTACTGGTGCACCCTACCGGGCAGTGTGGACACACCGACTCTTCGCGCTCGATGTTCCAGGGCCTTCCTTTGTGATGGTAGGGCGCCGACAATAATGCACCGACCGGGCACAGATCAATCACGTTGCCCGTAAACTGGTTCGTGGCAGGGGCGTGCTCAACCGTAGTAACCACCGTCTCGACGCCACGGCCCTCGAGTAATAGCTGGCCTTCCCCCACATACTCACCCATGAATCGCACACAACGCTGACAGAGCACGCAACGCTCTTGATCCACCAGCACAAACTCATTAATCGGGCCGTCTTTAACCTTCTGGATCTTCGGCTCCTGAAATCGTCCTCCCCCTGGCCCGTACTCAAAGGTGTAGTCTTGCAAGTAACATTCCCCACCCTTGTCACATACCGGACAATCGAGCGGATGGTTAATCAACAGGAATTCCAAAACCCCCCGCCGTCCCTTGTCCACCGCCGGGCCCTTCGAGCGTACCACCATGCCCTCGGTAACCGCTGTGGTGCAGGCGGTGGCTAGCTTGGGCATCTTCTCCACTTCCACCAGACACATCCGGCAAGCTCCTAAGGGGCCCAATGCCTGATGATAGCAATAAATCGGAACATCGACCCCGAGTTTGGCCGCCGCATCGACAATCATCGTCCCTTCCGGGACGGTGATCTCTTGTCCATCAATGGTTAACCGTATCATATAACCTCGCCCCCATCGGACACGTGTGTTCGGCCACGTGCGCTTCAAATTCATGGCGGAAATGCTTCAATGCGCTCACTAAAACGCCGAGCGATGCATCGCCCAACGGGCAAAAACACTTGCCGGCGATATTGTCCGCCACATCCGCTAAGATCTCCAAATCATGCGCCTCGCCCATCCCACTTTCTAGCCGATCCAAGACATCTGTCATCCAGTAGGTTCCTTCGCGACAGGGCGTGCATTTGCCACACGACTCTTCACGGTAGAATTTGACCAAACGAGCCGTCGCCCCGACAATGCAGACCTGGTCGTCGAGCACAATACATCCACCGGACCCGAGCATCGACCCGGCCTTCACGATAGATTCATAGTCAAGCGGGGTGTCCAGCTGCTCCGGCATTAGGAGCGGCACCGAGCTACCTCCCGGAATCACCGCTTTCACAGTACGACCCGGCAATAAGCCCCCAGCATAATCTTCAATGAGACTTTTGAGGGGAGTGCCTAAAGGAATTTCGTAGTTACCCGGACGCTTGACCCGGCCACTGACCGACATAATTTTGAGACCCGGACTCTTTTCAGTGCCCATGGCCGTGTACCAATCGGGACCGTAGGTCACCAAAGGAGGTAGATTGCAAATGGTCTCGACGTTATTGACTACGGTGGGTCCCCCATAGAGTCCCGCTACGGCAGGGAATGGCGGTTTCAAGCGAGGATTACCGCGTTTACCTTCCAGCGATTCCAAAAGCGCGGATTCTTCTCCGCAAATGTAGGCTCCTGCCCCTCGGTAGACTTTAAGTTCTAGAGAAAATCCCGTGCCTAGGATGTTGGAGCCCAAATAACCACGGTCATAGGCCTCTTGCACCGCTCGCTTTAACTGTTCGGCGCCGCGGCGAAATTCGCCCCGGCAATAGATATAAGCTTCCGAAGCTTTGGTCGCGTAACTCGAAATAATAATGCCCTCAATGAGCTGATGAGGATTTTCCTCAATAAGTTCCCGGTCCTTAAACGTACCGGGTTCAGCTTCATCCGAATTCACCACTAAATACCGCGAACGCCCGTCATTGGGCAAAAAGCCCCACTTCATGCCCGTAGGGAAGCCAGCACCCCCACGACCCCGCAATCCTGATTTTTTAACCATCGCCACCAATTCGTCGGGGGTATAGGCCTCGAACGCCTGTTTCATTGCGCTATAGCCCCCGTTGGCTTCATAGACCTCAAATTGGTCAATGTCTTTGACGTCCTGATTTCGTAAGAGATAGTGCTGCGTCACGATGACACCTCCTTGGTTAAGAGGGTTTCGGCTTCTTCCGGGGCCACCGGGCCCACAAACCGTAGGTCGACTTGAGTCATCGGGGCCTTGTCACAAGCAGCTAAACACTCGGCTTCGAGGAGTGTATAAGCCCCATCGGCAGTCGTCTGACCTTCATGGATCTGAAGTCGGCGCTCCAAATTATGCATCAACTCGTCTGACCCGGCCAAAGCACAAGACAAGCCCACACAGACATGAATCACCCGTTTACCCACTGGTTCTCGATGGAACAACGAATAGAACGACGCCACCGACTCCACATATTGCACCGTCACACCCATAAGGTCGGCAATGTCTTGAATGGTTTGGTCGGAAAGCCAGCCTTCTTGCAGCTGAATCCGATGCATTAAGGGCATCAACGCAGAATTTGCGCGAGGAAATTCTGCCTTGGCTTCCTGAGCCCATTCCTGCCACTCCGGTTTCATTTATCGACATCTCCCAACATAATATCTATACTGCCAATCGCGGTAATTACATCCGCTACCAGTCCATCACGAGATAACAACGGCAGGGTCTGTAGATTGTAAAAAGATGGAGTGCGGGCTCTCCAGCGATACGGCTTGGGACCACCATCGGAGACTAAGTAAAATCCCATCTCTCCGCGAGGACCTTCTACCGCCTGATAGACCTCGCCCTGAGGCACTGGGAATCCTGCGGTCACTAATTTAAATTGGTGGATGAGCGCCTCCATGTTGCCATAAATCTCTTCGCGAGGAGGTAGCGCAACCTTCCGGTCTGACGTGGTATAAGCGCCATGTGGACTAATTTTGTCTAAGGCTTGCTCGATGATCTTCATGGACTCGTAGATTTCATCGACTCGCACCCAAAACCTCGCGTAGGCGTCCCCCTCCGTGCGCAGGGGCACCTCAAACTCAAATTCTTCATAGGCACTGTAGGGTTCGACTTTCCTGAGATCCAGGGGGAGCCCGGTGGCCCGTAAGTTAGGACCCGTTACCGACCAAGCCAAGCACTCTTCTTGCGTGATATAGGAGATACCTTCAAGCCTTTCGTTAATTAAGGGGTTCCCGTCAAAGAGATTCCGGTAAGATTTCATCCACCGCGGAAAGTCTAGATCGGAA
>JAKAAL010000077.1 GCA_021802375.1 Bacillota bacterium
ACCATAGTGCCCAAGGTCGTGCGTTGAGAGCGCCGTAACTGTCCGTGCGTGTGAAAAAAACTGGTGATAGACTCTAATCGAACCATCGGGATCCTCCTCGTGATGAGAATGTCGTACAGTCAATCTCTTCGACAGCGGATCCCGATTTTCCTTTGCATCCCGATATTTTTTTCATCTCGACAATTCAGTCTATTCGGACAATAGAAACTGGGGATAAGCTAGATCATGCGGGATTGGCCCAGAAACAGCGTCAATCCTTCCACCGCCAAGTGCAGCAGGCCGGGGATCGACTCCGTGCCTATTGGAGCCAACGGACGCGTGGATCCTTGGAAGCGCGTCAGGCGAGGTTAGAATCCCTCCGCAAAACCTTACGCGGAGGCCGGTATTGGACGGTGACCGTGGAGGATTCGGGACGGTTAGTCTTGCGAGCAAATCGTGCGGCCCGGACTTTGCGCTATCGCGAACACAGAAAGCGCCTCCTGTTTACCACGGACCTGACGTTGACGGTCCCGGAGATCTTGGACGCCTACAATCATGACAAATCCCGCGGTGAGGATGACTTTCGCACGTTGAAAGCCGCGGACTTGATCCGGATCCAACCGATTCGGCATGGGACGGATAGTAAAATTCGTGTGTATGCCTTGATCTGTGTCATGGCTTTACTCGTCCTGAAATTACTGGGACGGACTGCCCGCGACGCGGGCTTGACCATGAGTCCCGCGGTGTTGAAAACGGAACTCGAAGATATTCAACAAATTTATCTCGAAATGAGCACGACCACGATACACCGAGTCCTGACCACACAATCGACGATTCAACAGCAACTCTTCACCGTGTTTGACCTCAACCGCTACGCTCCTCAGAACTCAACTGCCGTACCCCTTACACTTAGCAAACGGCTAGAATCCGCCCAGGCCAACGATTAACGGGATCTGTTTGGGGTTATTGGCGAAACTCGGGTATAAATCTCCGGAAATTTTTCCATTTTTTCTGAGTCGTAAAGGAGATCCTTGAGGCGATGGCGAATAGATCCGCCAAGAGGGATGCGCCTCATGGTAAAGATCACGAACACCCACGGCTATACGCTGAAAACACGACTACCGGACGATCCCAAGAAAAATTAAGTACGATTTATATAGTTTTCTGAGGAAAATATGGAGCCATTGAAAACTGGATGAGGAGTATGACACCTGACATACATCATTGCTTCTGCACGCCTGCTCCATGGTAATATCCGGGCTTAAGAGCCTATAACCTTCTCTAAATTAACGTTCAACCGCTACTACCATCGGTTTGCTCAACGTCAACGCCCGAGGCAGAATTATCGTCACTATGCCTTTACCCGGGTCCCATTGCCAAGCAGTAAGCCTTCCGTCGACCCGCGCTGTTCGAGGAGCGTTAGTGAAATATCCTATACGAACCGTAAAGAGATTGAGCATTGACGGGAGATCTAAGGAGCCGTTCACCAGTGTAAGATGCACGGACGTGGTTTTCTCAATAGACTGTACGCGTATGTGTATTCTACGCCATTGTCCACGTTGATATAAGAATGTCTTGCCATCATCGGAGTACACGGTAAAGTGCCCAGTGCCTGATACGATAAATAAGCTCTCAATGCTACTGACTCCACTCTGCCCAATGTCTTCCAGGTGTTTCGTTGACGATACGCGAGGCCCCAATGGGATGACGGCTCCTGATCGCACAAAGACAGGAATACGATCTAATGGTGCCTTGGCAATGATGTGAGTCGTTCCGCCGTAACGTTGACCGGTCCACAGATCATACCACACGCCCTTCGGCAGATAGACCAGTCGTTCACGAGCATCCGGACGTATAACGGGCGCGATAAGAAGCATATTTCCGACAAGAAATTGATCATCTACCGCATAGGCCATGTGATCATCCGGATAAACCCAAAACAATGGTCGCATGATTGGCGCACCTGTTTGATTAGACTCGGCAAACAAACTTTCTAGATACGGCAGAAGACGGTAACGGTAACCAATGAACCGCCGAGCAATCGACTCAGCCTCCGGGCCAAAACACCAAGGTTCATTGGGAGAAGCATCTTTGTCCGTGTGAGCACGGAGAAACGGGAAAAAGACCCCTGCTTCAATCCAGCGAATAAAGAGTTCCGGTTGAGCATTGCCAAAAAATCCGCCGAGGTCTGGGCCCACGAAAGGTATGCCAGACAGCCCCATGTTCAAACACATGGGAATGGCCATAGCCAAGTGCTCCCATGAACTATTATTGTCACCTGTCCAGACGGCAGAAAATTGTTGAATACCGCTAAAACCTGACCGACTAAGAATAAATGGCCGTGATCGCGAAGCTTCGGTTTCATCCATCCCTCCCAATCCTTGATAAGTGGCCATCGCTTCTAAAAGCGCGTACACATTGTGAACTCCAGCATGAGGAAGCCTTGTACCCATATCCGTTCGATGCATGACTCCCGCATCAATAAAATGTCCCGTTCCAGTGGGGGCCTGCGCATTGTCACCCCACCAGGCTGGTTCATTCATATCATTCCAGATTCCTGAGATTCCCTGCATTATCATTTGATGATTTTTCTTCCCCCACCATTGGCGCACATCCTTTTGCAGAAAATCTGGGAACACACAGAGGCCCGGCCACACGTGACTCTTAAACAAAGTGTCATTCGCATCTCGCATAAACACATCCTTGGATAATCCTTCATCGTAGACATGGTATCCCGTCTGTGCCTTTACTCCGGGATCGATGATGGCAACAATTTGAATTCCCATGCTATCAAGTTCTTGAGTCATTTCCCTCGCATTTCCAAAGGTAACCGGGTTCCATGTAAACACGCAAAATCCATCCATGTAATCAATGTCTAGATAAAGCACATCCAAGGGAATGTCACGCGTTCGAAATTCCCGGGCAATCTTTAAAACTTCCCTTGTGCTCAAGTAGCTGTAGCGGCTCTGCTGATATCCTAGAGCCCAGCGTGGGGGGAGAGGAGAGTGGCCCGTAACGGCGGTATATTGTTCTAGCACAGCCTGCGGCGTAGGTCCCGTAAACAGATAGACAGACAGAGGCCCATCGGTCGCAGAAATAGTGAGAATGTCGGTAGCACGGCTATCAAAAAATGTTCTGAACGTATTCGCCAAGAAAAGTCCTCGAGATCCGCTTGGGCCGCTCAACAAAGTCATCGGTATGGCTTGATACATGGCGTCCACATCTGGCGTATGGGGATGAACGTCCGTTGCCCATTGGCTCAAACGCTGACCGCGCTTATTGAGCGAACCTGTTTTTTCACCCATTTCGTACAGGTGGTCATCAGGGTTCAGGCGACATTCACAAGAGAGCCTTGTTCCTTCACGTTGCCACTTTTCGAGGACAAATACCGTTTCCCCTGCGCGTTGAACCCGAAAGTGACCAGTTTTTTCAATTTGTATGGACAGGTTGTCCCCATTGACTTCCCATGCGTTTGAACCGCAGGTTCTCAGTGTCAAAGGACAGGGGCGTGGTCCGCCCCCCAGAAGCGGCAAGATCTCGTCGTGAAAAATATCTAAGCCATTACGCAGATACACATGAACAATTCCGTTCATAATTTCAATGAACCAAGCCTCTTTAGAACTTTCCAATGTAACTCTGCATCGATCCGTTGATAGCCGCACTGTCCTTATCGCTTCTATATCCAAACGCTTGGAAAACGAGGCATCAATTCTATCAGTCATCCTCAAACCCCTTTAAACAGTCTTGTTAGCCTTTGACAGCCCCTTGGGTCAGGCCGGACACCACTGAACGTCGGAAAACCAACACCAAAATAGCAATGGGTACAACAGCAACAGTGGACGCGGCAAAGATAGTTCCATAGGGGATGACGAATTGAGCACCAAAAAGAGCAATCCCCACGGGAATAGTTCGAAATCCAGGGCTGGAATTAAATGTTAAAGCCATGAGAAATTCTGTCCATGCAGCGGTAAACGTAAACACGCCCGCTGTAAAAAGTCCTGGCGTAGCTTGCGGCAAAATTATCTGAATTAACGTTCTCAGAGCGGAAGCTCCATCAATTCTCGCCACTTCTTCCATTTCTCGCGGAATGACTAAAAAGTAATTACGTAAGATCCAAATGGCGAAGGGTAAATTGAATGCGGTATACGGAATAATCAGTGCCTGATACGAATTGAGCCAGCCCAGTGTTCGCATCAACATGAACAATGGTGAAATCACAGCGATTTCCGGGAATACTGAAATCATTAAAAGAGCCACCAAAATGCCACGCTTTCCGCGCACCGGAAGACGCCCTAGACTGTATCCCGCCATGGAACCAAGGGCCAAAACCAGGATCGTTGCTCCTACGGACACAATCACGCTGTTACGTATGTAAACTTGGAAATGGTAGTAGGTAAATGCGCGGGCATAATTATGCAAACTAATGGGGTTGGGCACCACCGTAGGAGGAGAAGCGCCAATCTCCGCCGGTGTTTTGAATGACGTAGCAATCAACCAATATAGGGGAGCCAGCATAAACAGCGCAATAACAATAGACCATGAAGCCGCCATCATTTGCGTGCGTTGGGCTCGACGCTGTGCCTTCATCCCAGATCCTCCTCTCCGACTTGGGCGCGAAATGCTCGCAAGACTAATAGTGAAGCAAGCAAGACAATAAGTGTTGTACTGGCAGCAATAGCCGCCCCCCGACCCATGTTCAAATCTTGAAACATAACTTGCCATCCCAGTAAAGCCAACGATTCTGTAGCGTGCCCTGGCCCTCCTTGAGTGAGTACAAACGGCAAATCAAAAATGCCAAATGCTTGCAGGACGCGAAAAAGGACGGACAGCGCAATAGTCGGACGCAATAACGGAAACGTAATGCGCCAAAACCGACTCGAAGCACTCGCACCATCAATCTCAGCGGCTTCATACAATTCGTGAGGAATCATCTGCAACCCAGCCAGTAAGATAATGGCAACGAAAGGGGTCGTTTTCCAGATGTCCGCGAACATCATAGATACGATAGCAATGAATGGTTTCCCTAGCCACACCACCGGCACGTGCAAGATGCCGATCCCTGTCAAAAGTGCATTGAGCACACCATACACTCCGTTATAGATGTAATTCCACATTTCAGCCGAAATGACGGTAATTAAGGACCAAGGAAGAAGCAATACAGCTAGCATCAGTCCCCGTCCGGCAATCAATTTATCCAGAACCAGCGCAATGAGCAGGCCGACGACTAATTCAATAAACACGGTGACGATCGTATAGATCACTGTAAAAATCAATGAGTACCGATATAGCGGATTTGAGAAAATTACAGAATAATTATGCAGCCCGACCCATTGAAAATGGTAACCTTGCGATGTAAAGGTAATATGGTTCAGGCTGACTATGACCGAGTACAAAATCGGAAAAATGGTGATGGCTGCAATCATTACCAGGGCAGGCAAGGCGAACGCCCAACCTTGTCGAGCTAGACGACGACTTAACCCTGGTGATTCCTTCTCAGAGCGAGGGGATGAATTTGTCAATTGAGACTCTAAGGGGTTCGGCGTACCCATAAACAACTCCTTTTAGGACACTAGGACAGGTAAAAACCTACTGATCGGTCTCTTACAGTGAATTGCTACTGACCGCCCGGTCTATCTGTGTTTGAGCTTTTTTGAGGGCTGTGCTTGGGGAGACCGATCCCGTTAGTGCACTATTGATATTCGCATAGATAGCTTGACTGATCTTGGGATACGATGGGGTCCCCGAAGGTCGCGGAACCAACCTAACTTCACTAACGATGTTGAGTACCGGATTCACTTTTTTGACAGCGGGGTTCTTTTGCACCGCATAGTTTGTAGGGATTTCAGAATATTTAGTAGCCAACACCGTTTGCGCCTGAGTGCCAGTCATCCATCGAATAAAGGTCAAGTCCTGCGAAATATGCTGGCTATGAGGATTGACGTAAATATCCCATCCGCCTATGTTTGAGTAACCTGGGTATTGCGACTGAGAGAATGTCGGTAGAGGAGCAACACCCACTTGACCTGAGACCTTGGAGACTTTCGGATCGTTAGAGTTGGACCATGCGTAATCCCAGTTGCGTAAAAATGCACTTTGTCCAGCATCAAAAACGGCCATCGCTTGTGGTTCTTCAAACGTCGTAACTGATGAAGGACTGACTCCGCTGGTAATTAACCTACGCATAAAGGTCAGGGCTTTGAGTGATGCCGCCGAGTTGATCACAGAATGGGTTAACGAGGCGTTGCTAAAAATTTTACCGCCAGCATCGGTCATAAATTCCATCCAGTCACACGTGAGGCCTTCATAGGAATTTCCTTCCCAGACATACCCATAACGCACCAGTTTCTTTTGTTGGAGAATTCGTGAATCTTGATAGAGCTGATTCCAGGTTTTAGGTACAGATAGATGTGCCTTGGCCAAGAGATCCTTTCGGTAATAGAGAAATCCCGCGTCCATGAACAAAGGAGCCCCATATTCGTGCCCTTTGTAGCTAGCGCCGGCGGCGAGGCCGGGAGCAAATCGCTTAAAAAAGCTCGGCGGCAAATGATGCGATAAATCAAGAGCTAGATGTGCATGCCCAAATTGTGCAGGCCAAATCACATCTCCGTTAAAGACGTCAGGAGTGCTCGCCCCGCCAGATATTTCAGCCGTAAGATTAGCACGGTCTGTATTAGTACTTGTCGGAGCGGAAATCAACTTCACCC
The DNA here is from genome assembly GCA_021802375.1 of Bacillota bacterium. Next base: position 6,684 of record JAKAAL010000077.1, read on the forward strand.
GAATGTTAGGATGAGATTTTTCAAATAGAGAGATTAGTGTTGAACGAACGCCTGTACCCGTGATTGGGCCCGCGTACCAGGTTATGGTCACCAAGCTTGACGACGGGGAGGTCGCACTGTGAGTTGGCGTTTGTCCACATCCCGCCAGTAATAAGGCAGGCATCGTCGTCGAGGCAACAATTAGAAGAGCAGTCTTAGTCTTTTGCATTGTGTATGTCTCCTTTGCGTATTGTGCAAGCTTGAATGCGCTCACTGTTACAACAAAAAATCCCCACAGCGAATTACCGCTATCAGGGATTGTCTCCAAATTTCTCTTCCCATCAATAGAACTATCGTTAGTCTAAAACAACCATAATTATAAATCAACCCAATTATACGAATTACTAGTATAATTAAATTTCTTCAATAATGTCTAGAGTAGACGTGTAACTTATAATAAGTCCGTTTGACCAGTCCAAATACCTCAAAAAGCAGGTCCTCGGCAAAGTTAGATTGCGACAATTATGACAATATCATGATGAAAATCGGTGCGAGGCCAACCCAGAATGGTTGGCACGGTAAGCGATGACGTTTCCGACATGTAGACAGGTCAAACCACCCGGTCGCTAGCGACCGGTCCCACCGAGACCATCGATTCAAGTGGATTAGACGGCTTCTGTCACGACAGCCAGGGCCGCATCCCGATCCCACCCCAGAATCCGGAGTTGGGAGGCGATGCCTTTTTTTTCTTCAGGTCTAACCAGCTCAGCACCATATTCCGAAAACTGGCGAGCATCCGCGGGGCTGATCCGGTCCGCACGTGAGAGGCATCTTCCTTCCCGGTCACATCCCGTGTCCAGTGCACCTGATTTTCGATGGTCCAATGCTGGCGGACTGCGGCTAAGAGATCAGCGGGCGTAGCCCGGTTCGCGTCGCAACTGGTGACACCGACGACGATCTCGTGTCGGATTTCCCCGGTTTTGACCACCGTGGTGGTGCGTTCTCATGGAAACACCTGCTGAACATGCGGAAAGGCGAGATAAGTATTCAAGGTGGTGCTGGTGTGCAAAACACGATGCTCAATGCGTCCATGGCCTTTGTCCCAGGTTTCCGTCGGAGGGGGAAAAATCTTCGGGCTGGAGAGCCCGAATGTCGGCTTCAAGCGTGGGTTGATTGCCTTGGGCGATGAACAGGTAGTCCGCCTGTTTGTCCTCGACCAGATACGTCGCCAGGTCTGTTTGCGTGTGCAGGGCATCGGCCGTCACCAAGGTGCCCGTGAGCTCGAGGGGTTCCAAAAGAGGATACATCGCGGGAATCTCGTTCGACTTTTGATCGACAGCGGTTTGGGCTACAATCCGTGTGCTGCCATGGACGACCGCCGCCACCAGATGTCGGGGTTTGGTGGTCTCGCTGCCGGAACCCCGGAGGGTTTTGCCATCGCAGGCGATGGCTTTGGGCGAGCCATACTCCGCCATCCAGTTCGTCAAAATGCGATCCAGCGCCGCGGCATCACTGCGTTGGAGAGCACGCCGTATGGCCGATTCACTAGGAGGAATATAACGCCCCTTAAAGCGAGCAGCCTGCACAGTCGCGAGTTGGTCTTGCGTGAGGCCCGCTGCCCATTCCCCGATGGCCAACAAACTGGTGCAGCCGGCGGCGATGGCGGCTAACGCAATGGTGAGGATGGTGACATAGGCATGGCGAATACCCCGCCGTTGACGCACATCCGGCAGGGTGGCTAAACGGGTCATGAGACTTTGAGGCGCTGTGACCAGCGCCGCGGTCGAAAATGTCATACACACACCTCCCGAGGTGAAGGCTGCCACATCCCATACCGCTGTGAGCCAGGAGCGGGCCTGCGGCACCAAGGGCAATACCGCGACGCGTTTTTGCTGCCCATGCCACGTATAGGTCCCATGATGCCGGCCAAAGCCCAGGGTCGTCCCGATGTCCCGCCAGTTGGCAGCCCGATAGACCGTTCCCCGAAAGCGAGAGGGGTCGATAAAGGTTTCGGCCAACACCACCGAATGACCATGGATGGCTTGCCAATCCGCTCGGAGCCGATGCGTGGCTAAACCTAACACTCGAGACCCGAGATTGGGCACGTGCGCACCGGGTAAAATCAGAAACCGGGCATTATTCGCCACGAAACGCAGCCTGCGGCGGCGTTGTTCCGGAGTCCAGCCAATCCAGACTTCTCGGGCCCGGCAACGGTAGGCTGCAGCGGTCCAGCCAATCAGGGCTAGCCACTGCCCGTGCCATTCCGCCACCTGGTACAGCCGTTCCCCCACAAACCCGGGAAATCCTAAATAATGATAGCGAGCCATGAGGGTCTGCCAACGCACCACTTCGTCGCGCGTGACCAAGCGTACCCTGACTGCGGACAGCGAAAAGGATGCAACAGTCGATAATGTCTTCATGCCGCCATGATATCCCATCGGGGAGAATTTGTCCACCCCCTATGCCATGCGCTCACCGTGCGGCTTAGCGGAACTATGCCGAAATCCTGCCTCAAAAAGTCTCTGCAGCGTTTACTTCATTACGATATGTCTAGGCTCTAATTTGGAGTCTCGCACACACGAAAAACGAGGGTGCATCGGAGAATTCCTGGGAGGTAAAAAACTATTAGATAGAAAATTCTGTTATTTGAGTTGCAATATCCAAATCACACGCACAATTACTGCGATACCAGCAGTAATCACCGGCATCACGATGTAGACGGTCATAGCTCTCCATCCCCCTGCTGGGTCATGCTGTCAGGTTAACGGGCATTCTGCATCGGCGGTTCTGCGAGTATATATTGGCTTTGTTGTCCTTGTGACGCGGGGCCTACGATCCCGTCGAACCGGAATGAGAGAGTGCTGAATGTGATGGGTCACAGGTTAAAAGGCCTTCCCTCGTTTGTCGGGATCGGGTTCCCATATGGCTTTAATGAGTCGGATTTTGATCGTCCCCACCAAAATGTTCCGATTAATGCGATATTCCGTGTATTTGTAGGGATGTGCAGATTGGCGGAGGCGTTCTTACGCTTCGGGTTGCGCGTCTTCTGCGACTATCGCGGTGATATTGCTCAGAAAGGTCGTAGCGCAAAAATCCTGTTCCACCACGACGGTGCTGGCCCGACAAGTCTTTGACTTCGAATTTGACCGGATCGCTGGAGAAGCTCTGGTCGTCGCTAGCCGCACCACTTCTCCGTTTTCCGAAAAGACCTCATCTATTGCCGCCTAACGGATGCGTTTTTTTCATTCCGCTGTGCATCTCGGGTATGGTCTGGGCTGGCACTCCTCAACATGGCCTATCGACACGATCGTGGCAGTTTGTGAACGCAAAAAACTCTGGTCCAACAACCGAACCATCGTAATTACCAGTAATTAGGGATCGGCTAGGGATGTCACACAGGATCGCGGAGCGGGCACGTGCCATGTGCGGATTAATTGTCCGCCGCCAGGGAGCGAAAACTGCGGTACCGCGCTGGCCATAATAGCCCTGAATGAACACATTATTGAGGAGCGTAAACGCGTCGGGTCGCAGACGAGCTTCCGCGAACGACTATGTGGTATACATCATCGTCTCCCCGTCCGGATGGATCCGTTCCCAATAGTCATCCCATTCCACTCGCGTGGTTTTACGGACCATGTTGAGAATTATCGACACCACTCAGACAAACCCTGCTTCGCGTTGGCGTGTAATGGCTTGCGGCGCTGTCGCCGTGCGCGATCTCAAAATTCCCCGCTGCCAAGGTATTTCCCCATCAATGTTCCGAGCCATGACGTTTTTTCTTTCCATGGTCTATCAAAACATCAAGAGATGAGTGGATATCTCTTGAGTTCCGTGGCTGAGGCCACGCTCACGCCTCCATCGTGATCGTGCCGCCTTAATCCGATGAAAGAATATACACTCCTAGTTCAATGGGTGGCACATGACTGAGAACAGTGTTTAATCTGTCACCGCTCCTCGGGAAGCAGACGACACCAGTTTTGCATACTTGTTTAGTATTCCCCGACCATAACGAAGTGGATGGCGGAGTATGGCTCGCCCAA
>JAKAAL010000078.1 GCA_021802375.1 Bacillota bacterium
GATTCTCGTGGTCGAGGTGAGCGCACCATGAGTTGGCGCGAGGCATTGCAACGGAAAATCCTGGCACGCCTGAGCCGTGTGATGGTGGCCTCCGATCCGGACGGACTTTTGCTGGACGAGCAGTTGCTGGTCGCTTTACGGGAAGCGGATATCATGGTCCTCACCTATGATGATCCCATCCGATTTCGCTTGATCTATGAAGAGGATTTTCGCGGGGTATGGGACCGCGGGGCGGTGACGGCGCATCTGCTCGTGCGTTCAGCGAATTTTGATCTGCAGCACATGCCGTATGATATCACCGAACGCAACGAGCCGCTGTACCTCACTTTAGACCAGTTGTTTGCCCAGTATGACAGCAGAGTCCTTCGGGAGTTGGATTTGCGGACGTATGACGCGTTGTGGATGGCTGGTCACAACGGACCCGGACCGCGTATGAGCGAGGAGGAGACAAGCCGCACGATAGTGCGAATATTGTACGCGGTGGACCCGTTCTTGGTTCACTCCTCAGATGATTTGGCGGCTCTGATTACCCGCGTCCATCAAGGACCTTGGGCGTTAACCCCGCGCTTGGCGCAGTGGATGGCAGCGGTCGCATCGCATCAGGTGGACGTTTCTTGGGATCTGGAAGACTTTCTCCTGTCGCCATGCCATTGGCAAGAACATCTGCGCCAGGAGTTGTCCGGGGAAACCCGCCCGTGGATCTGGCAAGTGCGCTACTGGCTGCATACTTTGGGGGCCGAGACCCATGTTGAACGGGATGCCGTGGTCCTGAGTGCTCCCACCGTGGAACACGTGGGAGACTTATTAAACCGCATGCATACGGTGGGCATGGATTGGCTGGAAACGGCCTATGATGTGGCCACGGTTTATCTGGCCTCATATTTTAATGATGCTAGCGCCATCGCTCAAATATCCAACGTCGACGCGGCCTTTCATACGTGGGTTTTACAGGATTACGGATTGCTGCAAAGTCTGCCGGCGTTGCCACAGCCCAAAATGGTCCATCATATTCCGGCCTGGATGGGACATACGCGCCACACCGAGGAAAAATGGGTGTTGTTGGTCATGGACGGGCTGAGTTTGCCCGAGTGGGTCTATATCCGACAATTCTTAGCGTTGGACCGTTACCATCTTCACGAACAGGCGGCCTTTGCATGGGTCCCTAGTCTGACAAGCATTTCTCGCCAAGCGATTTTTTCGGGACGTATTCCTCGAGAATTTTTGGGCTCACCCTATTCGACTCAAGGCGAAGCCAAAGCCTGGCAGATGTTTTGGCAAGACCAGCACGAAGCGCAATACCAAATCGGTTATCATAAGACGGTGGATCAAATGCTGCCGAATGAGTTTTTAGAGTGGGTGGATCAGCACGATTTTCATCTGGTGGGTGCGGTAGCCAATATGGCGGATAACCTTGCCCATGCCAACCAGATGGGGGAGAAACAGATATTGATGGATCTACGTCATTGGATCCAAGAGACGGAATGGTTGCCGCGGATCATCGAGGGCCTTATGGACCGGGGGTATCATCTAGTGTTGACTAGCGATCATGGCCATACTCCAGCCATAGGCGTAGGGAAACCCCAAAATGGAAAACTTGGGGAAACCAAGGGAGAGCGAGCGGAAATTTTTGAGTCGGCCACGTTGCGCCAAATCGGCAATCCTCAGGAAACCTGGGGAATTGATTGGCCGTGGACGGCAGGACTGCCTGCGGGGATGTTTCCCGTCCTCGCGCGACCGCATGAGGCATTTGTGGCGAAAAATAGCCACGTGGTCAGCCACGGCAGTATAGGATGGGAGGAACTGGTCGTGCCTGTGGTGATGATCGAACCATGACAAGTCCGCGGGTCGGCATTGACCATAAAATTCGGTGGGCAGATTTGGAGCTTGTCTACCAACAATGGGCAGCGGGTATGGAGATTTCGCCGGCCACATTGATTCCGCAATGGCAACATGTGCGGGGACTGGTCGCACGCAAAAAAGCGGCCACCATTATGACGCGGCTGTGGAACCAAGAAGGTTGGCAAGAAGGCTCTTCGCGTTCACTATTGTCCGAGACATTGCGGCTGCACCGCCTGCTGGGATATTGGGGTCTCTTTGTGGGCACGTATCCTTTTTATCAAGAGACTGCCAGTACCGCCGGGCGCCTATTGGCTGTCCAAGAAGGATTTACCACGCGGCAACTTTACCAACGGATGGCCGGTGTGTATGATGACTCTGAACGCACCCGCGTGGGGGTGAAGATGATTTTGGGAATGTGGGTGGATTGGCATTTGCTAGAGCGTGTGAAAGTGGGGCACTACCGGATGGCATCGCGAAAGACGGTTGACGAGCCGGTAGCTATAGCTTTTCTGACTCACGTGGCCTTGCGAACATCTTACCAAGAACGCTTAATTTGGCACGACATTGCGCAATTTCCTTGGCTTTTCCCCTTCGATGTGGTCCTGCCACGTCGGAGCCAAATGAAGGAATTTGGGCTGTCGATGGAGCAAAATGGCGCACGGGAATTAATGGTGGGGGAACGATAAATGTGCGATAGAAGATGGTTACAAACGTCGTATAGACAGGGAATGGCGTTGACAACGTGACCAGCGACCACCAACATATTCCTCGTCCACCTAGTCGCTATTAGCGGAAAATGGCCGACGTCGTATTCGCCAACCGTCCGCACTGGTTCAGGCGAACCTAAACAGGGTGACCTAACCCGGCTATGAGATCGGGCTCTGAAAATCCGGAGGGGTACGAAGCTCTCGTAGTAGTCTGCGACGGGGAAAGCCCGTCACTAAGCAAAGCAGAGCAGTTTGCTCTCCACGGTCTGATAGGAACGGCGCGTGGGGCATCATAAGAACCTCTAAGAGTCGTGGATCCTCTACCGATGCCCTGAAAAGCCCTCCGTAGAGGATGAGTGAATGCACAACCGTATAGATTGAGACGTGTACGGACGAATCGGAGGCGAATATCCGGGAGCCAGTTACCGCAAGGTGTCAAGGCTGGATGCTTAGCCTACAGCAGAGAACAGCACTGCACTTCTCACGAATATCCAAAGAATTACCGCCCGTTCGGGGCGCTGTCGCCACCAGTTTTGCTCTATGTCCTCCATTGAAGTCCGCGCCAGATTGGTGTCGGCTTCGACCTCCCCTCTAAAAAGGGGTTCCACCTGATTTATCTGGGGATGCATAGAAGCAGATCCTTGAAGGGAGTTATCCATTGAGTAAAGCGCGGAAACATAAATCCCATCCCAAAACAAAGCCGTCATCTTTAAAGCACAAAATTCCGAGAGTTGACAGCGCCGCCATAAGTTTTGCCATGATAGACAAGGCGTTGAAACGTTTTGACCCTATGTCCCTTATTACTTTGCTATCGACAGCATGTGATTCGGCATATTGGACTCAAAGGAATTCTTCTATCATTCTATTATGGGTTCGCGCTCTTACAAATCCTCCCCACGGGAATATTTTGGCGACCCCAAAAGAATTGGAAACGTTATTATTCTCAGTGCGGAAAACTGTTCCGCAAATCCGCCGTTTAGAGGACTTTGTTCCATATGACCCTCGGCATGTAGTGCGCTTCACTGTGGAAAGCAGACGTTTACGCATACATCCAGGTCTCCTGACGGATCCCTTGCAGACCCTGGGCGTTTTACGAACCACAGCTGAGGCTATCGATGATTTCACATTAAAGCAGCGAGGTTTTAATGCAACTGATATGATCGAGGTTGCGCTGGCCTATGCGGATTGGCGTATGGCACAGTTGGGGACAGTGTGGGCGTCGCAAGAGTCATGTGACCTAGATTCAGATAACCAATTGCCCATGGATAGCCCGCCTGAATCAATTAGAGATGAAGAAATTCAAGTTGTTTTAGAACTCAATCATACTTCGGATAAGTGGATACAGTCATGTACACATCCAGAGCGTGCGGCCAAGGCATGGGCATGGGCGACCACTCAACCATCATCTTTGCATTTGCATTTGGAACCAATGGTGCAGACGCTGGGGCCAGTGTTGGCCGTGAACTTCACGCTAGGTCTCGTTCCCATTCCAGCATCTTTAGTAATTAATGCGATTAGCGCAGCTGTGGCTCGTTTTTCGTCGGAAGCCTCTGCCGATCAAAACAGTCTCGATACTTTACAATCATATACAGAACAACAAGTTTTGAATCTGTTGCCGGTTGCTGGTCCTCTTACCCCGCTAGGAAGCCAACTGGGTATTGTTATTGCTATAGACAAGCGTCACGTATTTGTATTTGGAGTAGCAAGCGGGTTGGACAAATCCAGTCTTGTGCGGGAATTGAACGGGGTTGATGCAGTTTTAGCAACAATGAACGTGACGGACACACTCGGCAATGAGAAACAGTGGGGACCAGACGCGCTTATGGGCCGAATCGTGCTGTATGGCGGCCCTATCCTTATGCAAAACACGTGGCATCAAACGTGTGCCTATATACACATCAGTAATTTTACCACAATCGTACGCGATATCCAATCGGCCCAAACCAACATGGACTTATTATGGCAATTCCTAATCGATTTGACTTTCTTGCAAAACCCTATGGATCTTATCAGTGTAGACTTTCTGGACATTTGGAGGCATTGGCAACGATATGGTGTCTTGAGTCTTGCGCCGCGAGAGCGTGTCGTCACGGTCGTCGATCCAACCCCGGATGACAAATTGTGGAGCAGTGCAACCCAGTGGGAACCCATAGAACGTACACTCAGTGATGCCCATCTCCCTGAGGTAAGCTATTGGCCATGGGCTCGCCTTGATGAAAACGCGGGACAAGCAACTTTGATGGATCCATCGGGAAATATGGTTCTCGTGTCATCCTCTCCCCCTCTAATCACGGTGTCACCAAAACCACCGATTTTGGGACAATTTCGGCTTGATTTGAACTTTGCTGTAGGCGTAGCTGACGGTATCAGAATTACATTTACCACCATTCCTTATGTTAGAGACGCTCTTGCCAAACTTCGTCACAAACCAATTATCCTGCGGGTGGAGTTTGCCGAAGAGAAACCGGAAGTCAATTCGGAATCCGAATTAATCCGAGCCGCATTTACTCTTGCAGCTCCATGCCCAATAATTAAGTTGGTGTTTGGCCCGCGTTGGCTGAAAAAATTGGCGGAGGCACCGGTTGATGCCCATGGCGAAATCGGAGAGGCTCTTGCAGGGATTTTGAGTAAGCTTGATTTCCAAGATTCAGATGACCGATGGATCCTGTTTATCGAGTCATGGAAATCGGCTCCCCCTGTGGCTATGATTGAATCTCGTGAAATGACTCTAGCGGTACCAGTTCAAGGACAATCTCTTCTTCCGCGAACGCGCTCTACGTTGGGTCATGTGAATTGGTTATTGGCACAACGCATGCGAGATGCTCATATTAAATCGACAGAGTCTCAGGGAATTGAGGCCATTAACCTCTGTAAGGACAGAATTTTACCATTGATTGAAGAAGAACTTGAGAAAGTTATTGAAACGTGGTCAGATGCAGCAATATTGGAAGTTGCCAAACATCTTAACGATGCGCATGGGGAACGATTTCGTGTCAAAGAAGAACTCGGTATGGCACTTAGGGCTCCTTGGGGAGAAAAATGGCTCGCTGACGCTCTAGACGGACCAGAGGAAGCGCAGACCACACGACCGTTGGAAGTATTACTGGAACGTCTGCTGGTTAGGGATATCCGAGGAACTGTTTGTCCGGACCGATTTGATATCGCCTATGTCGTCGATATGGTTCTGGTCGAGCTTCATATTCAGACGACTGTCGCAAGTGCGGAACGGGGTTTGGGAACATTGAGCCTCAAAATTAACAGATTTGGACTGTTTGTAACGGAGTTACTATCAAATGAAAATAGATTAACCCATGATGAAAATTGGGCGGCGCGGTCACGTGATCTTGAAGCTTACTATCGGGCAGATCGCGCGGACCGATTACGGCTAGGCAGATATTCCTCGCCTATAGAATACAGAAAACTTGCGGAAACTGAAGGAAATGGCTGGAAAGGTACGGCATTCATTTCGCTTAGTGAATTTAGGCCAGAGCTTCCTAAATCTTTAATCAGAGTGAATGAATTGATGACGGAGAAATGTGGAACAAGCATTGATGCCTTGAACGCCATACTGGGTACCGCAGTAACTTGGAATGGATCTGGTGACGATAGCGTTGTCAGCATCCCGGAGCAAGCACTTTGTAATGCAGCAAAGGATTGGTCCCATCTACCAGAATCTGAAATTATACAGGCGTTGCACCTTTTAAGTCTTTATCCTGAAAAACTGAAGGAAGAGAGAATTCCTGCTTGGGAGATCGAACACAGACAAAATCGGCTAGCAATACGACCATTAATACACTTTAATGGTGAGGTTATAATTATTCCCCGCATAATTGCGGCCACCCAATTTATTTATAGTCAGTATCTTCAAAGTGGTCGTCTTCCATGGCCGCCTTCAGATGTCCCTGACTCGGTTCAAAATGCATTGAACCAGTTTCGACAGAGAGGAAACCGACGATTAGAGGTTGAGGCTGACGAGATTGCTGCTGGGCTTGGACTTGTTCACCGCCGCAACATTGAAGTTAATGAGGCTGATTCATTTGGTTTGAAGATACAAGGAGAGATTGATCTCTTGGTCGGGGATTGGATCCGTGGTAGGATATGGGTCTGCGAAGTTAAAGATGTGTCCTTTGCTTTTTCCCCGGGAACTATTCGAAAACGTGTCAATAAATTTCTAACCGATGACCACTATATTGAAAATTTACTGTTGAGATTCCGGGCCATTAGCGATAATATTGCCTCTACGGCTCAAATGCTTCACGCGCCTGCAACATCGGGACCATGGCGAATTATTCCTCTAATGATTACCCGGACGGTAGAACCCGTAGCATTTTTGTCCGATGTTGGTGTCACTTTCACTGTTCTGGATGACCTGGCGAGTGTTCTATGCAATGATGTAGATCCAGCCCCAGGTCATGCTCCCATAGGGCGATAGCCAAAGGGAGCCGAAACTAAAAACTTCCTATTGTCACTCCGAGATTCCGGAAGATAAAGAAATAGTGAGCCACTCATCAAAGGGCTGTAAGGGGGCGGGAAGACTAGATGACACGCGATCCTCATGCATACTCAACCAGTGCAGAAGCGCTGCCATCTGGGGGTGCCCTATCTGCATTCCCCACGATATGCCAGGCAAGCGGTGCACTGCGTGCCCGGTTCGCTCCGTCCACACACGGAGAACCTCCTCGGTAGGGTCATTGCTGCCAGCTAACGCGAGCGTCTGACTCAGATAAGGGGTTGGGTTTGCCCAGATGGCCGCCACGGTCCGACCGACATCCTCAAGGGCCAGCAATGGCAATGGCTGAGCGGGTGGCATGACGGAGCGGATTACTTGCAGGAACATCCGCCCGACCCAGCGCCGGTGCGAGCGCAGGATGCGCTGCAGACTGGGGGAAAAGGGCAGGGAGGCGCCCAGAAAGTCATCCATGAATAAGCCGGGCCGGAGAATCGTATAGGGTAGTCCGGACGACCGCAGCGCCGCCTCCAGTTCCGCCTTGCCGGCAATAGCCGGGACACCCTCAGGTTGCTGTGCGCCCCACCCCGAACTATAAATCATGTGGGGCCGGCCCACATCTTGGGCAGCCGTGAGGACATTTTTTCCCCAGCGCACTTCGTTCTCGAGGCCGCAGTCCCAGAAGTTCTGCACACTGAAAATCCCGGCCACGCCTTGCGCGGCCGTCACCAGCGACCCAATGTCCTCCATATCTCCAGGCATCACTTGCACTCCTTGGGCTGCTAACGCTTGCGCAGCGGCACTGGCGGGATTGCGCGTGAAGGCCCGGACTTCCGCCCCGGCTTTCAGCAGCGACCGTGCCACATAACCGCCTTGATTGCCGGTGGCGCCCAGCACCAGATAGGGGCCGGGCATCGTCATGATAGAGCTCGGGCGGTGGGGAGGGCTCGAGCTCCGAAGTGCCAGCTGGCCCATCCCAAGAGCCCGGTGCCTGCCAGCAACGCATAGACCAGGTACGGCGAGGGGCCGTGCAAGGGTAGCAGCGTGCTCTGCACGGCGATATGGAGGAGCCAGAAGACGCCACTCGCTATCCGCCGGCGCATTAGAGGATGGGGCAGACTGGTGCCCACCGCCAGCGCGACCCACAAGCTGACATCCGTCCCATCGGATACCACCGTGATCAGGAACAGGGCCAGAGCTAAGAGGATCCAGAGTGCCCGGCGGCTCTTCTCCCCAGCCTGCCACAGCAGCAATCCCGCAGTGCAGGCGGCAGCAATCGCGTAAGGGGCCCAAAAGACGGCTGGCCAGGGACCGTGCACGAGACGTCCGAGATTCGCCAGGTCCGCGGCGAGGGCCAGAAGCATCAGCCCGAAGGCCCAGCGGGGCTTGCGGTTAGTTGTGGACAATTTGCCACCATCCTTTCAGAAGCATCGCATCCGGACCCGACGCCCAGGTGTGGGCAAAGCCGGTCACCGAGCCGTTGCCGTGGGCTATCACCAGATTGTCGTCCCAGTGAATCGCGCTGTTGCCCCAGTATGGGGCGACTTCGGTGGCATTGGTCCAGCCCGCGACCACTGACCCGCTCCGGGTTTGCCCGTGCATTTCCTCCAGAAAATAATCGCCGTCTGGGAACGGGGCGGCCTGCCACTGCCAACTGTGCGCGGAGACGACATCACTTCCATTATAGGTAAAACTGATAAAATCCCACACGATGCCGACGGTGATGCCCAAAAAATCATTCCAGCCCGTCTCGCAATAGGCGCTGTTGACGCTGCCGTCCCCACCGGACCCCGGCGGCTGGATCATATCAGGCGCGATGCCCAGAGCGCTTGCAGGCGGGGTGGCGGCGGAGAGCGCGCCCGTTTCGGGCGTGCCGACCTCGACCAACACCGTATGCGCCTGGGTATTGGCGGCGACTTCTTTCGCGGCCACGGTCTGGCCTGGTGCGGCGGTCAGGGTCAGCGGCGGCAGGGCCGATCCCGCAGGCAGGGTGACTTGATAATAATGGGCATCGGTCAGCGCGAGAAAATTATTGGAAGCGGCCGGCAGGCGCACGGTGGCCGCGTAGCGGGCCGGATCGGCCATGGGGCGGACCGGCCCCGACACTCCCCAGGCTGCTGGAGTGGTGGAGCGCATGGCCGGCGCGTGCATGCTCTGCAAAGACGCGGCGATGGTGAGAGCGATGAGACTCATGGTCAGCGGACCCTCCTTTCGCTGGGCTAACTCGGTCCAACACGGATAGTATGGGGGTATCCCAACTCGGCACGTAAGGGGGAGATTGCGGGGTATCCCGGGGGATATTTCCAAGAATGCCGCATGCCTCGCCCCCTTACGGCAACTCCTGGCGACTTTTCACCCCGTATTTTTTATAAATGCTCTTGACATGGGTTTTGACGGTGCCGTATTCAATGGTGCATTCCTCCGCAATCTCCGCCAGCGTATTGCCCTGCTTCAGCAGGGCGTAGACTTCCCGTTCGCGCTGGGTCAGCGGGATAGCCACGCGGGGAGGCTCCTGGTCCGCCGGAGGTTCCGCAGATGCGGCCGTCTCTTGCTGGCCCATGGCCGGTGGCGCGCTGGGCTCCGCGCCGGAAAGGGCCGGCGTGGGCAGGCGCTTATTCTGCAGGACCGTCACGGCCGAGGGGATGATGCCGAGGATCAAGGTGGAAGCCATCCAAAAGATGAGGAGCGCCGGGGAAAAGGCGGCGTGGCCGATGGTGCGCTGGTACAGCCAGGTGACGAGCAGGAGGCACTCCCCGCTCAGCAGACCGAAAATGCCCCCCACCCAGTCCCAGTACCCCCATCCTTCGAAGGCCAGCAGCGGTAGGAAAACCGGCGCGTCGGTATTGGCGGGATAGGCGAATTCCAGCAAGATGAGCGCCGTAATCAGCACATCCAATCCCAGAGAAAACAGACTGAACAGGGTGCCCCAGCGGGCAAAAGACACGAGGCGGGCGGCAATCAGCAGAATCAGGTCATAGACGGTGAGAAAGATGACGAGAGGCCAGCCGACCGGTAGCGGCACGTGATAGGCGGGAGCCTCCCACACGACCCAGGCAATGACGGCGGCCAGCACCAGCCGCAAGGCGCCGAAAAAGTAGAAGACCCCCGCCGAGGGGGTGGCATTGCGCATATCTCTCACTCCTCCCCAGGTGTGTACGGTCCCCTCCGGATCCCTCACACCCCGCTTGGCCCCTCGGCCGGCAAAGGTGAAGTTCTGAGGGTGTGATAATACTGCGCGATGGCTTCGGCCACCAGGTCGCTCTTCTGGCGGCCGGTGTCCCGCCACAGCGTGCGCAGCTGCTCATAGCATTCGGGGGTGACATAGAGAGAAATGCGGGCGGTTTTGGCGTGGGGCATCGTGTCACGTTCCTCCATTCCCAAGAATTTGAGCGAATTATATCACAAGGACGCGCGCGTGTGTGCGCACTGTTTCCAATAAACACAAAATATTCCATTAAAATCTTGGGGTGGGAGGGGGGAGATTCAGGGGGAAGCCCCGGAGTATTCCGTGGGAGATAGGGGAGTATCCCGGAATAGACTCCGGAGCCAACGCAAAAATCTCCCTAGGCAGCAGCAGGATGACGTCTTAAGGTGAAGGCAAGCCGGTGGCGGCCGGCGGGTTCGCGGAATCGGGACTGC
>JAKAAL010000079.1 GCA_021802375.1 Bacillota bacterium
GATGGTAATGGCCATGATCGCCAGCCCGAGATCGCGCGAAGGGACTCGCTTGGCTAGTTCCTGCAATGTCTCAGTCGTGCCGAATCCCAGGGCCTCGCGCTTGAGGATGCGCCGCACCTCATCCCCCAACGGTCCTGAGATTTCCGCACTCACCATCGCCATGGCCTGAGACAGGGAGGATCCCGCACGAAGCGCGCTTGTCACGCCGCGCAGGAATTCGGGCAGCGCCTCTTCCGCGGTTCTGAGCCAACGCTGCTGCTTCATACGAAAATACACGGTAAGCCCCACCAAGCCCATCACGCCCAGGATGAGCCCCCCCACCAGTCCGCGCAGCACCACGCCAACCAAGAAGGGAATGAAAAAGCTGGCGATCCGAAAGAGAATATACTCGCTGACGCGAAGGCGCAAAGCGGCGGCGCCGGGCCCCATGCTCCAGCGTTCCTTCAGCGTCGGTTGCTGACTGGAGGAGCGGCCGCTCGGCTCCTTGTCCGCCACCCAGACGTCCCGGCCAATGGCTGCCATGCGCCGCTTGACGGTGTGTCCATTCCAGGCTTGGCGCAACGACAACGCCAACAACAGGAGAGCCACTGGCCACAAGACGGCGAGAACGGGTCCCAGCATCACGTTACCCTCCCGTGGCAAACAACGAGCCGGGCAAGTCAATTCCGTGCGCTTGCAGGCGTTCGGAATTTCGGGGCCGAATCCCATATCCCTGAAAACGGCCCGCTACATGCCCTTCACTATCGACGCCGGTTTGCTCAAAGCCAAACAAGTCTTGCGTGGTCACGGTGCCACTCTCCATGCCAACCACCTCGGTGATCCGCACGATGCGCCGCGACCCATCCAGGAGACGGGCCTGCTGCACAATAATGTCAATGGCGGAGGCAATCTGCGAGCGGATGGCGGCAAGCGGCAACTCAACCCCAGCCATCAGCACCATCGTCTCGATACGGCTGAGACAATCGCGCGGGGTATTGGCGTGCACGGTGGTGAGGCTGCCTTCATGGCCAGTGTTCATGGCCTGCAGCATGTCAAGCGCCTCACCTCCGCGCACCTCACCCACAATGATGCGATCCGGCCGCATACGGAGCGCATTGCGCACCAAGTCGCGCATGGGAATGCCGCCACGGCCCTCAATGTTGGGTGGCCGCGTCTCGAGGGTCACCTTGTGCTCCTGCTGCAGTTGCAATTCGGCGGCGTCCTCGATGGTGATGATGCGTTCGCTCGAGGGCACAAACGCCGACAACGCGTTCAGGGTCGTCGTCTTTCCGGAACCAGTGCCGCCCGACACGACAATATTGAGCTTGCCCTGCACCGCTGCCTCAAGAAATTCAGCCATCGGCCCGGACAGGGTGCCCATCTGCACCAACTGTGACAAGACAAAGGGATCTTTGGAAAACTTCCGAATCGTGACCGCATCGCCATTGACGGACAAGGGGCGCAAAACCGCGTTGAGACGGGAGCCGTCCGGCAGTCGGGCATCCACCATGGGACTCGACTCATCCACACGGCGGCCCGAATAAGCCAGCATCTTTTCCAAGATGGCTCGAAGGTGCCGTTCGTCTCGGAATGACGCCCCCGTTCGGATTAGTTGGCCTTTTCGCTCAACATAAATGCGATCGAACCCATTGATCATGATTTCGGATATATCCGCATCATCCAGAAGCGGTTGAATCGGACCATAGCCGATAATCTCATCGACCAGACTCTGTGCCAGTGTGTCCTTTTCCATGGGAGACACGCTGCTCATGGAATCCACGATGAGAAGTATGTGGTCCATCAACTCCTGACGGCGAAAGGTTTCCGGATTGGTGATTTCGGCCAAGAGGGCGTTTTGCACCGTGGTCTTCATTTCCAAAAACCGTTGGCTCAAATACTCCGGAGTGGGCGGAGGCGCGACGGACACCGGAACCGGCGCCGGCTTCGCGACCGGTGCCGGATCAGCCTTGATGCGCCCACCATGCATGCGTTCCTTCAGAGACAACTCCCCACCCCCTTCCTTTCTCTAGAGTCCCGCATGGAGCGAGCGACTGACCAACCAACGGCGCGTTCGGCGACGAGAGCCCTCGCGCTCCGAGACGATGTCCCGGGCCAGTGCAATAAGGGCCTTGGCCAACGGGTTTTTCGGCTCCGCTAACACCAGCGGACGCCCCCGATTTGCGGCCCGCACCGGAGCACTTCCTCCACTAGGCAAGACATGGCGGATTTCGCGATGCAGCATCTGGGACACCTCGGGCAGATCCAGTCCCGTGTCGGAGTCAGCGCGATTCAGAACAACCGCCAGTTTCTCGTCATAGAACCGCGCGAGCACATCCAACGAGCGCCCGATGGTGCCCAACGTCACCCGTTCCGGCGCCGCCAACACCAAAATGCGAGACGATGCGTCCATCGCGGTCAAATTAAGGTCTGTGAGGCCGGTGGGCAAATCCAGCACCACATAGGCGTGCACGCTCTTTATCAGGTTCAGCAAGGATTCCAAGGCTGGCGCGCTGACGTCGTCCGTTTCCTGGGGGTTCAGCGGCGCTGGAACAATCGTCAATCCGATGCCTTTCACAGCATACAGCGATTGCAACGCCTTTTCGTCGGACATGCCATGAGCGAGCCCGTGCATCACATCCACGACGGTCGCCCCCGGCTTGTCCTGAATCATGGCGCCAATGTCGCCCAAAGGGTCGCAATCCACCAGCGCGACGGGAAGGTCGGATTGCAATGCCAACGCCCAAGCCAGATTCAATGCGACCGTGGACTTTCCCACTCCGCCTTTGGCAGAGTAGACGCTTATAACCTGCGCCTCGGTCGGCATGGCTTGGGGAGTGCGCAAGCTCTGCAAGACATCGGGCAGTTCGGCGGCAAGTTGAACCTCATCAACGATGTTGTGCGCCTCAAGCGCCAGCGCGCGACGAGCCGTGTCGGCATCCGCCAATCGGCCGACCAGGATTTTTTTGCAAGGAAGCTCAGAGATACTCGCGATCAGACTCGGATTCGCTGCCAAGAGGCTGTCATCCACAATCAGGACCTCTTCTTGGGAGCTATAACGAAAACTCAAGGCTTCGCGAAGATTATTGGTTCGCAGTTCGATGGAAATGTCGGGATCCCCGGCCAAAACTGTCGAGGTCGCACCCATGATTCCGGGCATCGCCAACACATGTACGGTCAGCATTTATTCGACCTCCTAAGGAACCGGTTTTTGCCAATTGAGAGTGCCAAACGGAGTTGGCGGCACCGTGGTCGCGTTCGGAGCGTCCAAAACAGCCTCAATCGGTCCCTTTTGCTGCGTAAACAGCAATCGCGCAATTTGCTGGGGCGGAAGCGCCAGAATAAGCGTCAAATTTTGCCCGGTTGTGGGCGTCGTGGCGGGAACGAAGCTGCCGTTCACGGCCAGCACTTTCACGTTGTTGAGAAAGTCCTCGGTGACCTGCTGGTTGTTTGCCTCTGTAATGGTGGTAAAGAGACTGACATTATCGCCAGGTTCCACCAGTCCATCGACGACATCGGACGCATTGAGCGGCACATCCACCGCCATGTCGCCGGGCTGAATGCGGGAAGCCAGCACATTGGCCGACTTTGGCGAAAAAACCGCCGAATCCACAATCGGCACACCGGGTTGGATCGCTTCATTGCTCCATTGGCCAACCACTTGGCTGACCGAGGTCATCGCCCCGGGCGGAACATCAGCTGCCGGCAGGCGTTCGAGAGAGACCTCCGCGGCGGAAATCGTCCCATAGGCAGGAATCGCGGAGCGCGCCACCACCACGGTGGCTTCCGCCACCGGCGTTGAGGGTGAGGAGCTCGCTTGAAGGATTTGGTCAAGATAGCGGGTGGACAAATAGACCGCCGCGCCCAGCGCAATGAGGCTCACAATGAGCCAACGGTTGACGCGAAAAAAAGAGCCCACGCGCTCCCTCATGACCATCCGCCAATTCCTCCTACCTCACCGGGTACCGAGGCGCACGCCAAAACTTCTCGCGTGCGCCTTCATCCGGATGTCTTCATTTAGCCCCCCACAGCGTTCGCCACATTGTTGAGCGTGTTGGATACGTGGCCGCCCAATGTGGTCAACACTACAATCACCACCACCGCAACCAGGGCTAGAATAAGTGCGTATTCGACGAGAGCTTGTCCTTCATTGTCGCGGTAGATCCGGCTCAAAAGCCGGCCTAACATCATCATTGGATTCATCATTGTCCCCCCTTCTCAATCCTGTATTGGGGATCCGAATTCGAGCCCCCCCCAGGGTTTCCCTTTTTTTCGACCCGTGTTTTTTTGGATCCCGAAATTCTGACAGGGAAAAGCATCGGATCCTGGCGGGAACCGAACCGGATTGGGAAGTACATGGGCGTCCCTGAAGACGTCCTAGAAGTTGGGGATCAGGCGATAGCTGAAGGTGGGGGAATAGCTGGAAGAGCCGCTGCCTACACCCTCTAACGAAGCCAGGGTTGTCGCTGCGTGGACATTGGTAATCTGAATGACGAATCCGGCGTTGGTGCCTTGTTCGCCGTTGCTGGCCAAAACCTTGGCGGTGACAAATCCCACCATTTGGACGCTTCCGGATCCGTTGTGGACACTGTCGCCCACCGGGAGGATGACAGTTTCTCCCACGGGCAGTGAGGAAAGGGTGTTCCACTCGGCCGATCCCGTCTGGCCTTGGACGCTGCTGCCGATATCGACATAGGTCCCTGCGGAGTTCAAGGCCAGAGCCCCATCATTGCCAGCACCGAAGAGATTGTGGTACGAGACCGCGATGGCCCCGGTGGGCGTGCCCGGCGGAAACGAGCAGTCCTCCTTGCCGCTGGAGTTGCCGCGGTATAGGTAATACGTCTGGCCGGGCGCAATATACTGCTCCCAGGTATTGCTGGGAATCGGCAAGGACGCGCTGGGGTCATCGCCCGATGCGGGTATCGCCAGCGGCAAAAGCGCCGACGTTGGTACCCCATTCTGCAAGCCAACCATGGCGGTCGACTGCGCCGTGACCGTGGACTTGGGCACTCCAAGCATCACCGCGAAATCCATTGGAGCCGTACCCTGCGCCACCGCTTGGACCACCACCATGCCTTGATATGGGCTCCACTTCTGATATTGCGGCGAACTGGGGGAATACCCTGACAAATACTGTGTCGTCACGGGCTGGAACGTAAAAGTGGGGTTCTGGTCAAAGTTTGAACCACGCAAGGCAGACTTGATGTTGCTCTGGTAGACCGCATCACCGGCTGCGATGGCGTCCGCTGTGTCCAGCGTCGTAATGGACGGGGGTTGGGTGGGATTGGCGGCGACCTCCAGATTCAATTCATGGGTCAGCGTTTGCGCCGCGGCAAGGACCGCGGCCGATACGGCAGCGCTCGCCTGATTGCGCATGACATACACCCGACCCACGTCGACGGTCAACGCCGCCGCCCCGACAATGAGCGCCGAGAAGAGGACGGTGATCGGCAAAGCTTGTCCCCTTCGGTCACCTACAGGCACTCGCACCGGACACCCCCTCCTTCCTGGCACCGCTTTACTGTATTGTGGATACTAAATTATCCAGAGAAAAATTGGAAATTTCAAGCCCCTTTTTCTTTCAGGATGTCGGTCCATAGTAAATGGCCGGCGACGAGGCAGTGGCTCCCGAGAATGAACTGTCGAGGGGATCCTCCTGCGCCATGGTGTATTGCTGTTGAATCTCAATCGCTTGGGTTCCAAAAAACGGAATGAGGATGGGATAACGGTAGGCCACATCGACGATGACTGCTGGGGTGGAGCCTGCCGTCGTGGCGTAACCCGCCCATACCAATCGATAATTAGTGGAGGCATAGGGGCTGGGAGGCGAATACGAATCGCTGGTGGTCGCCGATGCAGAGAGGCCAATTCCAGAAATCTGCTGGTCAATGGCCTGTCCCACTTGGGCCGCTGACTCACCAAGGCTCGCCGCTCTCACCCCGATCTTGGCGGCTTGCTCGACCGTGATGAATCCGTAAAACAGGAGCCCGAACTGCACGATGGCATAGAGGAACAGCATCAAAAGCGGGGCCACCAAGGCAAACTCGACCATGGCTTGCCCGTCTTTGCCAAAAAGTCGCGACCATCCTGTGCGCTGTGGATTCGACATGGGCGTTCCCCATCCTCTATAGTGAACAGTACCGAAATTAATTGCACTCTACACGCTGGATGGCCGCCTTGTAAAGAAATTAGTACCATGGAGGGGATTCGATGTTCTCCGTATATGTGGCCGCCGCCAATCCCTTGAGGGGCGAACTGGAGCGTTTCCTGAAAGATCATCCTGAAACGGCGCTGCCTCTGGGATCATCGGAAGACCTCCGCGAGGCTCTGAGCGACTGCGCCCGCGACGTGCCTGGCGTATTGGTTCTTGAGGACCGGCTGCTAGCGGCCGAACCTGACTTGCTTGAGGCGACCGCTGAAGCCTCCTATCCCGTGGTGCTGATTGCCAACCCAGGAGACTCCATGGCCACGCGGCGCGCCCTAGCCATTCGCGCCAAGGACTTCATCCCTCTGGAACGTTGGGCCGTCGAATTGCTGCCAACGCTGGACCGCGTGGCCCTGCCGCTCTACCGTAGGGACAAGAAACAGGGGCGTGTGATCACCGTGTTCTCTTCCAAAGGCGGGGTGGGAAAGACCACTCTGAGTGTGAATTTGGGAGTGTCCTTGGCGCAAAAGATCCATGAACCCGTCGTCATCGTAGACCTCGATCTAGCCTTTGGCGATGTATCGTCCATGATGGGTCTCTCGCCGGACCTCACCATTCATGACGTCGACGTTCAAAGCCTTAGCCAGGGCCTCGACCAAGCCCTCATCGAATGCGAGCCCAATGTCACCGTGCTGCCGGCACCCTTGACGCCGGACCAAGCGGAAGACATCGACAGCCGAATGCTCCTCAAGATTTTGCAGGCGTTGAAAGAAGACTATGCGTATGTCATCCTCGATCTGGCCCCCGGCTATGCCGAGGTGAACGTCAGCGCGCTGGATCTGTCTGACCTGATACTGACCGTATGCACTCCCGATGTGGTGACATTGCGCACGGTTGGCCAAGCTTTGTCGCTCTTCCGCGATGAATTCCGCTATCCCCAGGACAAAGTGCGCGTCGTCCTCAACCGAACGGGGTCGCGCACCGGCATCGAGCGCGCGGACATTGCCGCCATTCTTAAGAGCCCAAACCTTTACGAGCTGCCCAGTGCCGGTCCCATGCCGGTCCGCGCCGCCAACGACGGCGTTCCCTTCGTCACGCGGGAACCGCGCGCGCCGCTCTCGATCGCTGTAGCGGCCATTGCCGATGACATTTTGCGTGAGGAGGGAACCCGCGGCAACCGCAATGCCCGGCGTCCGTCCAAACGTGGGCTTCTGACGCGGTCCCGGCGAGGCAATTAGCTGCTCCGCGAGGCAGCAGGCGGCACAAACACCGCCCACCCGCCCTTCACCAACACTTTCCGCCAGTGATCTCGAGCCATAAACCAGGCAAGATTGTCATCGATATGATGGTAGGGCCAGATGACCACGTCCACCTGATTGCGGTGGAAAATGGAGGCGACCTGGGCAGGATGGGCCGTGCCGATGACCAGTTTGACATAGTCTTGGAAGCGGTGGTCGTTCGCCAGGAAGAAGTCCGCCCGGCCATCGATGAACACGCCGTGGACGTTTCGCGCTATGAGATACCCGCCCACTGCGTTGGGTTCAAACACGACCTGATGCGGGTGACGATGAAGCCACGAGACCACGGCCCCCGGCACCGGAGCCTGGTCAATTTCGCGGCCCTTGACTATCCCCACCCCGACGCCCGCGAGAAGCGCAGCCGAGAGACCGACTCCCAGCCCCCAGCGCAAGGGTCGGCACCCACGGTCGGTCGGGAGCCATGTTTGGTACCGCTCGCTCTGGCCCAGCCCGTAAGCCCACCAGAGGATAAACACCATCCCAAAGTATGTCACCATGCGAACTTCATCAAAAAACGCAAAGGTAATGCCTAAAAACCAGAGGTCCAGCACCCCAGGATAAGGAGCGCGGCTTCGGCTCCGCCAAATCCAGGACAGCACGACCAGGACGGGCCATACTGCAAATGCCGGATTCCGAAAGTTGATAGGCTGCCACTCTTGAATATAGTTGGTAATCTCCCGGTTATGATCGAGCCACCACGAATACGTGAGAACATGCCAGTGCTCTGGCGTAAACAGCACGGAAATGGCCAGCGGCAGCAAGAGACCCCGGATCGCCTCAAGACGGGCCAGGTCCCAACGCCTGCGCCACAGGCTGAAGAGCGTCTCCAACAGAGACAGGACCACAATCATGAGAAAGCTCCCGTGGATGCTCGCCCAAACCAGCGTCAGGGGGGCCAAGGCCCAAAGCCATCTCGGGTTCTGCCGCCCTCGCCACAAGATGCCGAGGAGCACGGGAAAGGCTACATACGAGAACAACTCGGCACGCAGCTTAACGGTAAATGGAAAGATGAAGCAGGCATACACCGCATACAAGCCCATGGCCAGTTCCGGCGTCAACCGCGGTGCAACCGCCTTTTGAGCCCAGAAGAATGCTGCCATCATCAACACTTCAAACACAAACAAGATGAGAAGAAACACCAGTGGGTTCTGGTGCGGATTGAGAATGTACAGCAGCAGTTCCCATCCCCACTCCAAATTCACCCATGGCCGTCCGGCCAAAGCCGCGCCGCTCCAACCGGCAGGATTTTTCATCAGAATGCGGTGATGCTGAAACATCCACTGCCCTGACTTCCACACCCACCAGACATCCCCGCGAACGCCGCCATGAATGAAGACAAGGAGCGGCACCGTCAGCGCCAGCGCGGCCAAGGCGACCACCGTGTAGAAACGAAACCGAGGGATCCAGAGCGATTTTAGACGGGCGGAAGCGGATGTTTCCTGTTCGAGAGAAAGCATGGGGCAAGAACCTTTCCGTGAGGACTTTCCCTCATTGCATCGGCATTCCGGAAACGATTGAAATCTTTAGCCTCTCTTCGGGTCCGAAACCACTCACGGAGCCTCCGGCGCAATCCCATCCGCCTCCGACAAAATCTGCCGAGCCCGTTCCACCAAGGGGCGGTCCACCATCTTTCCCTCCACACGGGCGGCCCCAGCCCCCTGGATCGCTCCCAGCACAGCCTGAGCCCAGGCGACATCCTCCGCCGTGGGAGCGTATGCCGCGTGAACCGGGGCGATTTGCTTGGGATGAATCACCATTTTCCCCGCCATGCCCAGGGCTCGCCCGCGTTGCGCGGATGCCAAAAGAGCCTCGGCATCGTCAATGGCGGGATATACCGCATCAATCGGCCCGCCCCAGTTCCAGCACCGGGAGGCCAGCGCAATGAAGCTCCGCGGCATAGTAAGCTCCGTTTCATCGGGCATTTCGCCCAATGCCACGTCATTGCGATAGTCGAGCGCCCCAAACGCCAGGCGGGATGGCCCCTCAAGCCTCCACGGGCGGGAAACATCCCATAGGTCCCCCAGGCCGGCTGCGGTCTCCACAATCAAGAGGAACCGACCTCGGATCCCCCATTGGCGCAAGCGCTCCACGGCCTGACGACTCGCTTTGGGGACCACCCAGCGCGCCTCCCCATCCGGGAACGCGCGGCTCAACCGCTGAACATCCTCCGCTCCCCAATCGGTATCCACCCCATTGACCCGGATCCATGGGATGCGCGGGAGCGGGCCCGACAACAATTGAGCCAGCGTGTCGCGCGCTGTGGTCTTGGCATCGTCAGGAACCGCATCCTCGAGATCCCAAATGACCTGATCGGCCCCGCTAGCCAGTGCCTTGAGACACCGATCGGGCCGGTCTCCGGGTGCATAGAGCCAAGTGCGAACCGAATCAGGCATCGTTGGCGCCCTCCAACTGCGGCCGCGGAATGCTGGGCCCCTTCCCCCGCTTATACACCATAACGGTGCGGATGAAGGATATCACCACCTGGCCGTCCTGGTTGAACCCGATTGTCTTCACCTTCACGATGCCGACGTCCGGCCGCGAGCGGGACTCGCGCCGTTCCAAGACCTCGGATTGGGAATAGAGCGTGTCTCCTTCAAAAACCGGATGCGGTAGCGTCACGTCAGTCCATCCCAAATTGGCGAACACGTTTTGCGAGATGTCCGTGACGCTTTGCCCCGTGATGAGCGCCAGCGTAAACGTCGAGTCCACCAGCGGCTTTTTAAAGCTGGTTTGGCTGGCGTATGCGTGGTCGAAATGAATGGGCGCCGTGTTTTGCGTCAGCAGCGTAAACCAGATGTTGTCCGTGGTCGTAATGGTGCGCCCCAAAGGATGGCGATACACATCACCCTCTTCGAAGTCTTCAAAGAATCGGCCGTGCCAACCTTCGCGAATCATGTCCTCACCCCTTCTTCCGCGTGACACGCGGCATCGTTACGGAATCAGCAGAAGCTTGCCGATCGTTTCCCGAGATTCGAGGCGGCGCTGCGCCTCGGCGGCTTCGGCCAGCGCCCAGCGGCTGTCGATGGTCACTGCGAGATCCCGGCGCGCCAGCGCACCTAGGACAAAGGCGGCCCGTTCCAGAAACTCGACACGCGAGGCGGTATAGTGCCTGATGGATGGACGCACAATCGCATGCGACCGCTGTCCGAGCGCCATCAGATCCACCGGGTCCATGACCCCCCCCAGCCTGGCCGT
>JAKAAL010000080.1 GCA_021802375.1 Bacillota bacterium
CAGTCTTGGTGCGTGCGCTGTGATAAAATGGGAGGCAATAATGCTGGATCGGAAAGGGGCAATTCCCGTGGGTGAAGATGGTACTCCCTCAGAATCTGGCCACCCACTGGAAATGCCATGGATTCTTATTAGCAACCAGATTCAACAACTTAACGAGCGATTTAATGATGTTAACGCACGGATCGACGACCTGAATACAAATCTGTCCCAACGGATTGACGACCTAAATACCAACCTCTCCAAACGCATTGAGGACGTCAATACCCATCTCTCTAAAAGGATCGACGACTTGGACACCAATCTGTCCCGTCGGATCGACGGTCTTGATAAGCGGATGGAGGGTGTGGAGGCCCGACTAGCCAATCGTTTCAGCGCCTGGACGACTCTGCTAACGGGTATTATAACTGCTCTACTTGGGTTCATCCTAGGGCGTTCAAGGCTTTAGGAAGCCATCCAACAGTAGGCGCATGGAAAGAGCGGATTTCGTTCGGTGGTTCGGATCCGCCTCGGGGTTGGGATACGAATCAAACCTATGAGACCCGCATATTCCTGTAAGGCATCGATGCACCACCTGCGGTTCATCGATGAAGGAAACACTGGCCCATCCTCCCTTGAGACCGGAACGAAGCTATAGACATAGATACCGAGCGTACGAAAGCGTAAGAACCGATGGGTCACTAGCGTCCTCCCGTGGACGAACGGCGCAAGCCCTAAGAAGCGGTGACCGCGGGAACATTTTCGGGCCAATTCCTCTGAAGGCCATAGGGAGCGAGCCCATTACCTCTTCGCGAAGGAATCGAGGCACCAACTGGCTTAGGCCATCCGGTTATTACAGGCGCGGATCAATGGGCTCGCCCTCTAATGCGAGGATTGCATGGACGCATTCATGAACTCGGCGCAAGGGTTCATGGGCGACAAATCGCGTCAAGCCCTCAATACCCAGAGCAAATTCACGTAGAGCCGCGGCGCGTTTTCGAGATAATCCCCTTCGCCGCAAGCGTATCAGATTGGTTTCATCCGCGTAGTCGGCTCCATAGATGATCCGTAAGTATTCTCGCCCTCGCACTTTAATGGCGGGTTGTGCCAAATGCCCACTGGGTGATCGCACCACAAATGGCAGCGGCTTGACCACCATGCCCTCCTGGCCCGCATCCGTCAACCGCTGCCACCAATCCACCCCCGCGCCAACGCTCCCGGGATCTTGTAGCGATACCCTCACAAATGGGGTGCCTTGAAACAAGTTGGGGTCGGCTGCTGCCAAAAGGCGCAAATGCTCCATTTGCCATAAGTGGTCATGTGCGGTGTGAACTGCCGCTTCCGACGCTAAAAGGTGAAACGGCGCTATTTTAACATCCGCCACCGATCGTACTGGCCACACATAGTGCCGATAGGCCCCAATATACTTCTCGATATTCCGATACCGCCTCGAATATGTCGACTGTAACTCCGAGACCTGAAGTCCTCGGTCTCGGGCCTCCATCAGAGCCTTCTGGGCGGACTGAAGGGCGATGGTGCCCGCGCGTCCGGTCGCGGCATATTGGTTTTCTAGTAAACCGTGCGCCTTTAAAGACCACGGCATAATCTCAGCATCCAGGAGAAGCCAGTCGGTATCCAAGAGATCAAACAATCGAGCCGTGTTGGCCGCATTGCGGACTTGTTCCAGCACCTCGCTCTCCAAGTGGCTGTCTTCGAAAAAGCGACGTCCAGTCCGGGTATAGACGCTTCCTAAAGTTGGCTGCCAGACACCGAAGCGACGTTCGGCCACGCCGAGTTCCCGACACACCACAATGACTGCCCGGGATCCCATGTGCTTTTGCTCGCAGATCACTTCATTCACACCCTGTTTTTGAAAATAGGCGAAGGCATGGGTCGGATGCTCTAAAGTACCGGGTAGATCGCTCGTCTCGGCGGGAGACATGGTCGGAGGCAAGTAAATCAGCCACTTCGGATCTACCGCAAATCGGCTCAACACCAAAAGCGCATCCCCCGCCCCTTCTTCCGAGATGGTGACCGGTCCCATCAGGGTAGTGTCTACGCGCCGTTTCGTCAGTAGATCCTCCAGATCCAAGATCTCATCGTTTTCCTGCTGAGCACTAAGGTCGGTAGGAGCGGTGCCCGAGATGGGCCGAATCGGGTCGACGTAGATACGTCTAGCCGGGACATCCACGAACTCCTCTTCCGGATACCGTAGGGCTGTAAGGCGGCCCCCAAAAACACACCCGGTATCCAGGTTGACCGTATGGTTAAGCCACTCCACTCGAGGTACTGGGGTGTGTCCATAGGCCACCATTGCCGGCCCCCGATAGTCGGCGGCCCAGTTGTAGCGGATGGGCAGGCCGAATTCATCGGTTTCTCCGGTGGTTTCCCCGTAGAGCGCAAATTCTCGAACTTGGGCCGAGCCCCTTCCCTGCATGCTTTGGGGTAGTCCCGCATGCGCTACCACCAATCTGCCCGAGTCTAAAACGTAGTGGCTTACCAAACCGTTCAAGAACCGGTGGACTCGGTCACGAAATTCCCCACCCTCCCGTTCCAACTGATTCACACTATCTTCCAACCCATGTGACACCGTGACACGTTGCCCTTTTAGCGTTCTGAGTAGTTTCCATTCGTGGTTGCCCATCACACAAAGGGCTGTTCCGGCTCGCACCGCATCCATCACCAGGCGCAGCACCGAGGCAATCGCTGGGCCCCGATCCACCAGGTCGCCCAAAAACACTAGCGTACGGCCTTGGGGATGGCTTATCTGATAGTCGCCCGATATATCTTGAGTGAGGTCATAACCTAATTTTTCGATGAGAGCGCTGAGTTCATCGAAGCATCCGTGCACGTCGCCGATAATATCAAAGGGTCCATGTTCTTCGGACCGGTTATTCCAAAGCGGTTGACGTTCCCAGCTAAATTGACCAATATCCTCGGTCGATTCGAGCCGTATCACCTGGTGAATCCCTTCCCGCCGGAGTTTAGGCAGAGACTCCGTCAATTGCCGAATCTGACGCTGGATGACCCGACGCTCGAGGGCCCGCTCAGTCCGGTTGGCGTTCCGTTCCACGCATACCGCCTCTGGCACATTGAGCACAATCGCCGTGATAAGAAAGTGATGAGACCGAGCCAAAGCAATGAGCGAGCGTCGCGCCAAAGGCGTCACATTGGTAGCGTCAATCACGGTCAAGCGTCCGCGGGCCATGCGTTTGGCGGCAATATAGTGCAACGTCGCGAATGCGTCGTCGGTCGCTTCTAGGTTCGTTGCATCATCAGACACCATGGCACGGCACACGTCCGACGACAGTACCTCGGTAGCCAGGAAATGAGTTCGAGCAAAAGTCGATTTGCCCGATCCGGAAGCTCCAACCAGCAGCACTAAAGACAATTCTGGAATTTTAGCGATCATCGCGGATAAATACCCCCATCTGGGTTGGCGACCCCATCCCCGGATCGTCCGGCCCTACTCCTGCCATCTCGACCCGATAGCCATATTCCCTACCAGTGGTCAGGACCCAATCGGAAAATTGCGAGCGCGACCATTCAAATTGATGGTCGGCGTGCCGCCTGGCGCCCGCCTCGAGCCCGGGGTAGAGAACGTTATACTCGGCATTGGGCGTAGTCAACACGATGACCCGAGGACGTGTGAATTCGAATAGAGTCCGTTCAAAAACGGGTAGCCGCGCCGGATCCAGATGTTCCATGACCTCCACCAAAGCGGCGCCGTCGTATCCTTCGAGGCGCCGGTCACGGTAGGTAAGCGAGCCCTGTAACAAAGTCACCTTGCCTTCATGGTGGGAGGGCAGGTGATCTAAATGGAGCCGTTCTCGGGCTCGCTCCAAAGCTAGCGGTGACACATCCATTCCCACCACTTCAAGGAACGCAGGATCTTCGAGGAAGTAGCGTAAAAGACGCCCTTCTCCACAGCCGAGGTCGAGGATGCGCCGTGCACCATGCTTTTTCAAAGTTTCGACCACGGTCACTAGCCGTACCTCATTCAGCGCAGGGCCCCGATCGGCAATGGGGCCGTGGTCGTCTTCCTCTTCATCCCCAGCCATCAGATGGCCCTTGGCCACAACCGCCAAGCGTCGACTGCGTCAATGGAGTACGTTCAGTCACCACCATTGCCGAATTGAATCAGGTTATCCACTTGGACCACTTGGTCTTTCACGATCCCATTAGGGATGACGAAGACCTACTCCAAGAACTAAGACGGCTCGGCACGCAACGCCGTTTGGTCTTCATTCCCGGGGAGTCTGAGAAGATGGCGCGGGCCGCCGGTGGCGTAAGTTACTTTACTCGATGGGCACTGTTGTGGGGCGGTGAAACTCACCCGCAACATCGTAATCAGGGCCTTTACCATCAAATATTAAAGGCGCGGCGACAGTCTTTAGATTCCACGAAACCGATTTTGTTACGGTGATTGCTGACGACTCGACGTCGATGCCCATTCTTAAGCGTCTTGGATTTCAGGGTATCGGTCGGAGCACGGTTTGGGCACCGCCATACACCCCGTAATACACGGTTCCCGAACGATTTGTCCCCCACGTCTAGAACCTTGGGTCACGGTGTGGAGGATCTCCCCAAAGCTTCCACCCCGTGGGGACAATCCCTGCCCAGCGACTATCGGAAGTAAGTCCGATGAGGGATAACTTTGTCACATTTGTGGGTAGCCAACCTCTAGGGGCCCTTCAGCGGTCTCGCATGGTCCAGGAGAAACCGAGCAATCTGTTCGGACTGGCGAGACGATAGTTGACCCGGTTGGATCCCGTGCCATGGGCTGGCCGGCATCGCCACCCGGATAAATGCAGAGAGTACCTCTAAGCGGTCGAAGCCAGCCTGCTGCGTGTATGACTGAGACCCCCAAAGCGGTGGTGCCAACGATCCATGGGCAAATCCCTGCCCGCCAGGCCCGTGACAATAGGCGCAATCCATCCGATAGAGCCATGCTCCGTTGTTGATGACAACCTGCCCTCGCCCCGATTGCGTTGAAGACCGGGCCATCCGAGACCTCGGAATAGTCTTTGGTTGATCAGCAGATAGCGCGGTCACGTAGAGTGTAAGTTCCCGGAGTTTTTGGCTTTTGGCGGCGAGAGGTCTGCCCGCCAAGCTATTGCTCACACAGCGATCAATGCGCTGGCTTAAGTTCATCCAGACATGGTAGCGCCGACTCATTCGGGGAAAGGTCTGTGCCACCCCCACCAACGAAAGCACCTTGGGATTGGTTCCACCATCAAGATGGCACGAGTCGCACGACAGCCGATTCCCAGCAATCGGTGCCGAGTCCAAAAAAATTTGCCGACCCCGCGTAATCTCTCTGGTCCTCTCACTGCCCGAACCTCTGGACCGTGTTAGGAATCTGGAAGATAGTGCTCGCACCGTAACTTCGGGAGAGAGCAAAGTAACTCCTCTAGTGGTAGAGTTCAGACGACCCATGCAGATTCCCAGGCATATCCATGGCCCTAGGATCCCTATTAAAAACGTCCGATTCGCTGGCACCTAGATTTCCCTCCGGTCATGCTAGCGTGGTTTGGTTACGGCAACCAAAAGCATGCCCGGACGCCCCATCCCTTATGATTGGCCGATGGAAACGTACGGGCAAGTCTGCAGTCCGATTTGTTTATTCACGCGAGATAATGATGGAGATTAGCTCGGTTCGCTGGATTGAGCGGTCGTAGTCACCGGCCACCAGGTAAACACGGCACCGGTAAGCGTTATAGTGGTGGGATGAAGCCATGCGTCCGTGGCCCAACCGTGCCGGGGATGGTACCAGACCTGGCGCGGCGGTGACGCCTTTTGGACGGAATCTATCACGTCGTGCAATTGGTCCTCAGGGAGCATAAGCCAGAGGCGCCAATAGCGATGACCACTCCAGCCTCCATGGACACGGTGTTGTTCGGTCCACTCGCGCTCTAGTGAAGAAAGAACCGTCCGGACCGATCGGGCGTCCTCGTGGGGAATTAAAATTTCTAAGCGTACAGTGGGTTCTGACATCGGTTTCACTCCCTGGGTTCCGTGGATTTAAAATGGACGCGGGGCTCAAGAGAGACAAGCTAGATTAGAAAATCAGCGGGTATTGAAGGGTCGGAAGGGTAAAGACGTAGAATTGAAGATCTACCGCCTCATTATACTAAATAACCATGGATTTGTCTAAGTTTTCTGCAATGTAACAGAGGTTTCTTCCCGTGAGGACCAGCCTTGCACACCGCAACTATGCCTAAATAATCAGTGAGATGGCGTACTGCGTTTACCGCGCATCCTCGTCGGGGCGCCAATGTCTCGGTCGCATGCGGTGCCGCGCTCTTTGGTGGAAGCGAACCACCGCTATGACCAATAAGGCGGTCACGATCCACGCTACATCCCTCAGCACCAGCCAGTGATGGTGCATAAATAGGACACCCAGGGCACCCACTCCCACGGCCCCTAGAAGACTGAGGACGGCTTCAAAGAGGTCTCCCAACCGATCTAGGCGCCGCGCCACCGAGGATAGCTCGGGTCTGGTGACCAATGAACCCGCCTCGGCCGTAGATAGCACTCGGTCCAGGTTTACCGGTACGCGCTGCAGCACGCCTACCACATCGGATACGCGTTGACCTACGGTATCGAAAGCGGCACCCACCTCGGGCCCGAGCCAATCAGAAATCCCCTCGCGGATCTTAGCGAGCCATGCCGCTCCCGTTTCGCGCCGCCGTTGATTCAAAAGCGGTAAGGCCTCTTGACGGAGTAATTGCATCCAGTCCAAGTCGATGTCCAAGGCGGATACTAACCCAAAGAGCATCCCAATGGCCCGGCCTAAGAACATATACTGAGCCGGAAACAGCAAGGGCTCCTCATAAAGAAAATCTTGAAAATCTTTTACCGCTCGGTCCAATTGCGGTCCGGGACTCACGGGCGTACCGGCACTCCGTTCCAACATCACGGCCACAGCGCGCTGTAATAAGGGTTTTTGAGCATGCGGGGCCAGGAATCCGAGGCCATCAATGGCTTCTACCACCCGACGGGCGTCCTTGGTTAAAAAGCCCTCTAAAAACCGGGCAGCAAAGCCCAAGTGTTCTGCGGGAATATGACCCATCATGCCAAAGTCAAGAAATATTACTTTGCCATCCAGAGCCGCAAAGAAATTGCCCGGATGCGGATCGATTTGGACCAACCCATCACTGATAATCTGCTTCAGGAACGCATTGACTAAAGTGCGAGCCAGTGCCTTCGGTTCCAACCCTGCTTTTACCAAGGCCGAACGGTCCGTGAGTTTAAGACCAGCCACAAATTCCATCACCAGAACCGTCTCATGCGAGAATTCCGGGTACGCCAGAGGAACCCGGATGGCCTTATCCTCGCGAAAGTTTTCCGCGAATTGCTCTAAACTTTTCAGCTCCTGCCGATAATCCAATTCACGACGCACCATGTCGCGAAACTCTTCAAAGAGTCGTACCGTGTCGAGCCGGCGTCCTGGTTTGGTCCACCGTCGCAAGACTTTCATGATAGAGCCCAAGGCATTAAGGTCGACGGCGGCCAACTCTTCGATCCCGGGTCTGCGCACTTTTACTGCCACCACCGTCTCGGTTTCCGCCAGCACCGCCCGGTGGACTTGACCTAGGGAAGCGGCGGCCACGGGCTCCGGACTAAACTCTAGAAATACCCGCGACCAGTTCGCCCCGTACGTAGCCTTTAACGTCTCTTGAATGTCCCCGAATGGGGCGGGCGGAACCTGATCTTGTAGCGTTTGCAATTGGCGAGTGAACTCCAACGGAAGCACATCGGTGCGAGCGCTAAGAAATTGACCAACTTTAATGATGAGTCCACCAAGTCGGATCGCTTCGCGGCGAAATCTGGCTCCCCCGGTAGCGTAGATCCGTGACTCGGCTTTTTTCGCGTCCTCAGCAGAGAGACGACGTTTAGCCCGGGCAATCGCCCGGGCATCGCCCCAAAAGCTTAAGGCCAAACGAAAAATTGCTGCCGTGCGGCGTATACCGCTTCGAGAAATCACCTAAGGCTGGTCCTCAACCGAAGTCTCCGGCTGACCGGGTTCGGACTCCTGGAACACATCGAATGCTTCTCCGATTTTTTCCCTAAAGCGTCGACGCTTGGCCCGATAGGCTTCCCGTTGTTCGGCACTCATCTCGCTCCGGCCCCATAAGGACCGGACTCCTAATGCTGCCAAGAGGACTATCCACCATGGCGTACGATAACGTCTTCTAAACCACATGCCTAATGCCTTCTTTCTCCCTCTATGAGGCTTTAGTGTACCCGGATTCTCTTGACTAGTCGCGGCCCCCAATGGTGCGCCACTCGTGCCCGGGAATCATCAGGCGATCCTGCTCGGATGGTCCTTGCGAGCCGGCTGGATACGCGGCC
This sequence comes from Bacillota bacterium, assembly GCA_021802375.1. The sequence goes on from JAKAAL010000080.1 coordinate 8,335, forward strand.
GGAATCCCAGTTTGCCACTCCTTAAGGACGGGGCTTAATATCCGCCAAGATTCTTCCACCTCGTCGAATCGTAAGAAGTACCCACGATCCCCCTTCAACGCTTCGAGCAGGAGTTGTTCATACGCCGTATAATCCGGCTCGTCAGTCTTTTCATAAGGGGTCGCCAATACTATTTTCCGAGTATCCAACTGCAATCCGGGTTCTTTCGCCCAGGCCACCACATCAATACATTGATCCGGCCACATCCGAAACACAATCCAGTTGCTGAGCGGTTTGCCAAAGAGCCCTGTAGGCACATCTTTGAGTTCTACCGCAATCTCCGAAAAACGCGCTGATAAACGCTTACCACTACGGAGATAAAATGGCACACCTTGCCAGCGCCAGTTATCTATGTAGAGTTTAATTGCTGCGAAAGTTTCCGTGTGGGAGTCCTTGGGTATCCCCGACTCTTCTAAATATCCCGGTACCGGATCCTCTCCAATCTTCCCGGCGGCATACTGACCGCGAATCGCGTAGTCCCCGACTGCATCGGAGGGAATGTCGCGGACAGCCCGTAGCACTTCAACCTTGTGCTCGCGCAGAACTTCAGCGTCCCACGTAGAGGGTGCGTCCATCGCGGTCAGCGTGAAAAGCTGCATCAGGTGATTTTGAATCATGTCACGCAGAGCTCCGGCCTTATCGTAATATTGCCAGCGCCCTTCTACCCCGAGCGTTTCACCGACCGTGATTTGAACTTGACTCACATGTGCTGCGTTCCATACCGGCTCCAAAAATCGATTCGCAAACCGAAACACCAGGAGGTTTTGCGAAGTCTCTTTGCCCAGAAAATGGTCAATGCGGTAGACCTGTTCTTCCGGCCAGAAATCATGGATACGCTCACGCAGCGCCTTGGCCGAGTCAAAGTCCCATCCGAACGGCTTTTCCACCACCAGCCGCCGATAGCCGTTCTGGGTCTCTTTGGCGAACCCCGCCTGACCCAGCCCGGCGGCGGCGTCCCCAAATAATTGCGGTGGCAACGCCAGGTAAAAGAGCGCCGATGCGGAGATCTTCGGAGAGAGGTTTGCCAAGGCTTCTTTAGTTAAATCTCCTTGCACGTAGTCGATGCGGGAGGACAGCTCAGCCCAGACCCCGGGATCAAAGTCCTTCTCGAATTGTTTGAGGTTCTCTTCCAAATGACTCAAGAATTTGTCCCGCGACCAGTCTTCCATCGCATAGCCGATGATAGTGGCATCGGGCCATTCGTGAAGTGCATACAGTCGATAGATAGCGGGAAAAAGTAATCTGCGCGTCAGATCCCCCGTGGCTCCAATGATTACCACCGTTGAATCTCCCGTTGAGTTTGAAGACATGGACCCTCCTTTTAAGCCGAACCCCGTACTTTAGCCGATAGCCGATAAGGTTTATTATACCGTATCCGCCTAAACCGGAGGCACCGTCCGTTAAAACCTTCCAGCATCAAGTTGCCGAAAGTCTCCCATATTAGCGAAGACAAGCCGTTTGGGCCCGGTAATCTCATTTTGAGGAGGTCTACCCAATCATGTTCGGTATAATTTTAGGTCTAGCCACGATCCCACCGCCACCAAGCCCTACACCTCACCAAGTTTTGCAACAATTGATCCAAAAAGAAGACACCGACACCTTGTTAAATCGAGAAGACAGTCTAAAAACCTTATTCACGGACGATGTCTCGGGACAGGCAGCGTTAGCAAAAGCCCAGCGTCGGATGGCATACATTAAGGCTTGGGCCGCCGCTCGGGGCTTTGATTTTAAGGGGGTCACCGTCACCGTACGGACCGGGCCTCCTCACTGGATCAATCCGCATCGGATTAGAATTTACGGTGCCGTATCCGCACGCTATACCTACAACCATCGGGTGGGCAACAAAACTCCTACCTGGTTCGGACTAGGAGTCTACCACTGGTACACTCTTCAAGACACGCCTCTCGGATGGCGCATTGCGGACGACCTTTTCATCGATCCCCTCAACCAGGAAACCCGGTTGCCGGGGAGCGCCACCCCGGCCCCGGTGCGCATCTCGGAGTCGGCTAGACGTCAAGCGTTAAGCCGTGGAGCGCAAGATGCCCTCAATTACGCCGCCCAATATTGCGGTGCCGCCCCCGGCTGTGGCAACCAAATGCGTTATAACCCGAAGTTTGAGGACTATAACTGGAACGGAGGCGATTGTTCCAATTTCATCTCGCAAGTCTTAAAGGCCGGCGGATTTGCGGAAACCAGCACCTGGAAATGGGACCGTCACTCTAAAGAAGGTAGCCCT
>JAKAAL010000081.1 GCA_021802375.1 Bacillota bacterium
AATGATTGCGGCGACGAAGCGCCCGGTGGGGCGTCTACAGCCATGACCCGAACGCCCGAGGCATCCAATTGCCCTGCTCCTGTTTGCGACGGCGTGTAAATCGCCACCCGCGTATTCACCCCAACGCCTTCCGCAGAACCTTCTTCAATGGAGAGAGGTAAGGCCACATCGCCAGCCTGTATGGTCGTATTCAAGCGGTCGCCCCAGGGAATCGGGACACCAGCGGGTAAATCGGTTTGCGGCACAAACCCTACAGCTTCGGCTTTTGTTTGCAATTGGGCCGCTTTGGCCCATTGGGTGGGCACTTGTTCTGTTGCCAGGTCTGCCGCGGTAATCGGATGCCCTGCTAAGACAGGATGCGCTAATACCGCTACTGGGGTTTCTCCTGGTGGGGCGGATAACAACGCAGTACTCAGGAGTCCGATGGCTGCTATACCTCCCGAGATTACCACTTTAACGATTTTTTTCATGCAGATCCTCCTTAAAAATTGAGCGAATTTTAGTGTGCTTGAATGCCGGATGTCTGGCCTAAATTCACGGCACCAGCGATTTTGGCCACTAAGGGAACTTGAAAGCCAAAAAACGGACGGGGCTCCATCACCGCAATCATTTGAATGGTATTGGTACTGGTATTGGCATTTTCCCCAATATCGACTACAGGGGGATCACCCCAAATCGGGGATACCGGAACCGCCCACCAAATGGGGGCTACAGATCCCGAACACGTGCCGGGCGCACCAGCCATCGTGACGCAACTTTGTACGCCAGTCGCACCTAATGCACTGGCCGTGGCTTGCTGCAAGGCGGTTGTTAATCGTGCAGGGCTTAATGTTACTTGTTGCAGCGCTTCATTTTGATAACTCTGGGCTACTGCCGTATGCAACGATGCCGTCAGCGCTAATTGGAGTTGTGAATATTCACTATGCCACTTCGCAATCAGGACCGCCATGAGAACACCGACCACAGCAACCAGGGCAAAGCCGGTTTGCACAATCCACATAGCCATGCCATAGGGTTTATAACTACGACGCATGGGGTTCTTCCTTTCTACTTAACCATGAGTGGGAGGCGTAATACAGGCAATGCCATCATTGGTACTCGGAGCGGTACTGAACATGGTGCGGGTGCCTGTCAGCGTAAAGACTTTATTGGCTTGCGTTCCGCCACCAGCCCAAAAATTCATCGCGGCTTTCAGTGTGACTGTTACGATACCGCCATAGCCAGTATAGGTGGTCGGTGAGACCGAGACACTGACCGCCGATGGCGGGAGCAAAATTTGAAACGGTGCGAGACCATTATCCAGAACTTGGGTACTCTGGCTGGTCCAACACCCGCTACTTGCGACAGTTGCGGTCACTGCGCTGGCATCGCGTTGAATTTCGAGTGCTTCCAAAGCCAAACGTCCGGCCCAGATCACGGCAGTAAACAATCCAAAAATGAGAATTAACGACAGAATATTCGCGATGCTGACACTACCCCGCGACGAATACACAGCCTTACACTTGCGGTTCAACACAGGTGCTTCCTCCTGTCGCCAGATTCATGCCACGAATGGCAGACGAAGTGATGGTCGCTGTGCCAGATAAATCCACTTTCCAGAGATTGATCCCCATCCAGCCTCCCAAATAAATAGGTAACTTCATAGTCACAGTCAACGCCGGATCACTTTGCGCACTGACAAAATAGGCTTGACTCGCAATGGGCAGTCCGGCACTATTGGTCATGGCAATGGTCGGCGCACCGGCTAGAGCCACCTGATTGAGATCCGATTGCACAACGTGCGTGACTTGCGGTGTCCAACAGCCATAGGCCGCCACGCCTTCTGCAGCATCATAGGTCGCATGTTGGGCCACTTCCCATACGCGCCCAATTTGCACCAGATTCATGAGGCCAAAGAGCAAGAGCCCCCACATGCCAAGCCGCCCACAAGATCCATAATGGCACTCACCCCGCCGCGGGCTATCCAACGGGTTTTGTTCGGTTGGCGCATGGTTGCTTATCACCTCTTTTGCTGCTCTTGTTGGTATGCATTACTCTCGATACCCGCAGATGGGTTTCCAGCCGAACAACTCCGCCACCGCATTGTAGGCATCCTCTTGATACCATCCGCCATCGCTGTCGAAAATCTGTTCCCATTCCGGCATTCCGGCCAGCGCCATGCGAATACAAAACTGGGCCTTTCCGCGATGACAGGAGATACCGCGCCCATCTTCCACCTTTTGCCGCCACCAATCCCGATAATGCCCCATATCATCGCGGAGATTCTGGTCATTTTTGGGTTCACCCCATTGATCCGCTGTAATGCCTGCTTCGACAATTCCCATGGATTGGGCCGTGGCAAAATCAAGATAGTTTGCCAGGCCTCCCCGATATTCGCCAAATATGTCGTCTGGCGCAATACGTGTGAACAGTGCCGCGATTTCCTCTTGAGTGAGGGCGATCTTGGCATCGTCGATGGTATACTTCGGCATTTTATTTTTCATCTCCTAGAATAGTTAACCTGAGAAAACAGGCCGAGTTAAAAAGCAACGCTTTTGGCATTATCTCCACCACAGTCCATGCCAGAGCGCCCCGTGCCAGAGTATGATGACGACAACCAAACTCAGAAAGCAACCAGAGAGAAAAAACAATCCCCCGATAACCAATCCGCCCAAAACTTCCCTTTTATTGGCATGGGCCATCGAAAAATCGGGATGTGTTGTCATCGTCGCGATAAGTAGTCCCCCCAACCATCCAAGACCCAGAAGACACATGGTCAACGAAAACAAGGTTTGGACCTCCTTCAAAAAATCAGGTAATATGAACCCATCAGATTGTGTTGGTAAGGTGAATTAATGCAATTTGTATTTGCAGTACTTATCGGTGCTGCCAGTGCTTTAGTAGGAAGTTGGCTTTGGCGATGGGGTTTAATTTGTATCGGTCATTATGTTTTCCCGAATGCATGGCACATCTATGAGGCAGACCTCACTGTTGGGCGTACTGTACAGCGCGAGCAGTATCCACCTATGCAGCGAATATTCTGGAGACCGCTTCTCGAAGAAATTACTATACGGGCTCTGCCAGTTGGTCTCTGGTTTGGCAGTCATCGTAATTATGCTGTTATTATCTCCGCATGGATCGTTCTCAATGCCCTTTGGATTGCAGGGCATATCTGGGATCTGAAATGCCATAAATGTCACTTGTCCTGCAAGCAGTTACCGTGGTGGACTGCCCCCACATCAGTATATCTGCACCTTATGACTATGCTAGGCTATGCACTGGCCTATACTGGAGCATGGATAGTGGGCGGTCTTGGAATGTCCCCCCAATGGCCAGTACACATGTTGCTGTTCGCTGTTATCCGAGGCTTTCTTGCTGCTACTATTGCCCATGGTATCCATAACACACTTATTCTTGACAAACATCGCCCAGGCCGTATCTATCGTTGGTTACGCGGAATTTCTGCGGATTAATAATCTATCGGAGAATGGTTAGCAAACCACATCAAACCAAACAAGCCAACCGTCATAATGATGCTTAACGGAAAGATCACAACAACAGCCCACGGATACCTGGATCCATGAATTGCCACGGTCCATGCTACTAGAACTAATAAGGCCATGAGTCTTACTCGCATGAACCGCCATGGCGCCCATGCTACTGAACGCGATGTTTTCTGCAACTTGTAGAGAAGTTGCCAAAGCAAGAATACTACGCCCAAATCTACTGTTGCCATACTCACCGCGACAATCCATGACATCGCAATATTACCTCCCTGCACTATTAGTAGTTTCCTTACAATGTCGATGGGGATTGCCGAAAATAGGCCAACAGATAGTGTGTCAGCGGATGCCACCATTGGTAATGCAGAATGCAAATCGCTTCGATAACCAAAAAGAGAATGATGGCAACACTGAGCCACTGAATCCACCGATGGGTACGCAATTTTCTCCGATGTAGTGCCATGGTTTTCTGCCTCCTGAAAAAATTCTCGGTAGCACGGAATGTGTGCTACCGAGAATTACAGGTGCCAGATTACAGAGCGGTAGTAGTTCCGGCCCCTTTGACTTGGGTAGTAAAGTCGTTCAGCAACCCTGACACGGCAGTTGACCCGCCACCCACCGTCCACCACAAAATGGCCCCTACTACGATGATCACGCCGAGTACGATCCAGAGAATCGTGCTGACAGACACACCGCCTTTCGCCGTAAAATCTCGACGGGCCATGGCTGCTTGCAGTGCCATTTTTCGTACCGCAAGCCATGCGTGCATGGTTTGCATCTTCGCTTGAATCATCTGGTAGCTCCTTTCCCTGGCCAGATCGCAATAGATGGCCAGTATATAAAAAAGCAGAGCCCCATGGAGGGCTCTGCTTTTTTATGTTCTTTTCTTTCAATACCACTAAGGCCCTACATATTTAATGGCTTATAGCTACTCAACATTACCAATACGGGTGTTCCTATCCATGAAAAAAGTAGGCAATAACTGACCTATTTATTTGGCCCCTGCACTAAAGCCCTTTGGTCTAGCGGTACTGCGATGACATTCCACACATGGGGATCCACCAGCGGGGCCGGATGGGCCACTGTGTGTCCAAACATCTTGCGTTGTATTCGTCCGATGGCTTTGGCTTCTCGGACCGGCAAATGAGGGAACGGGGTACCTTTGATGGCCAGTCCTGCAGGAGGGTGCGCAATGGTGGAAAATCCGTGGCTGATCAACACCAAGGTTGGTGGCATTGCGATCCGGTTATATAATAGGTGCCATTCGTGTTTGCGTTGTGTGGTATAGGCATCAGGGGAAGACCAACGGACTTCTAACGCGTGTCGTTCATAATGAGGGATGGCGGCCCAATGTGTCGCTGCACCAAAAATGACTTGTTCAGTACGGCGCCGCACGGCCCAACTGGTGGGCACGACCAGAAACGTCTGCCAGCCCCGGTACCGCGCTAACCGCTTAGCCCAGCCATGAACGCCCAGGGGGATCATGGCTGCCAACAGTGTAGCACTGATGACCCCCCACCATCCCCCCAGAAGTCCAGCGGGAATAATCCATGTTCCACACATTATGGGGGCTAACCATGGGCCTAACCGATCCCGTTCCAAATCACTCCACAGCCAGGCCCACGGTTGCCACCACCATTGATCCCACCGCATCTTAATCAGCAGGATACACGAAACATTGATTAGATTCTGCGGCTGCTAAAAAGATCAGCCAAGTATCCGTTGCGGTTAAGTGCTGCAGAAAATCCTCTGCATCTAGCCCTTTGGTGTGTAAATAGGCATCGAACCACCTTTGCGGAACCCGAAAGCGAAAACGCTTTTCAGGAATTTGAAATAGATCAGTGGTTTCAAATTCTACTTCACGCGGGACGTTTTGTAGCATGGCCATGCATATCGAGCCTCCTTTATCGGTTGAAGCACCTACTTATAAAAAAGTGAAATGAAGCCAGCACCCTCAATGGGGTGCTGGCGAGTTCGATCATCACTTTTGGTGCTGCGGTAGCTCCGGTCTTGAGGCCTGGGGATGATGCGATGCACAAAAATCCAGAAGTTTGTTGGCTCTATGCGTAAAGAAATCCAAGCGCCTCATCCCACGCGCTTATTATAGTATACCAGCGATATGGGGAATTTGCTACTCATTACGCCATTGTTATGCGAATTTTAGGGTTCGACCATTGATGGAAAAACCAGGACAGGATGTACTGGACTTGAGCCCGAAGTATGCAATAGCGCATTAATCGATTCTGCGCAGGCTCCCGATAGTTGCTCCATGCCATGAATTAAATTCCAAAAACTGAACCATTCATTATAGGGCGTCGGTGGCCCTTGGGGCTTGAGCCCGTCTTCAGCTAACTGATTATTTCCTCGAACAACATACCCCGTACTTGTCACATCCCAGAGAATGCCGGAAAACACCCGGATGGTTTTCCGCGATCCGACACTATGTACTGCTATGGGTTCTCCAAGATATAACTGGAATGTTCTTTGAATACGATTTTCTAACATGGCTGATCCCTACTTTCTTTTGAATTAACGGTTGCGGTCACACAGAAGGCGCCAGGATTTGGCTACGGCATCGGGCAATGCAGGATGCCATAGCCCTACCGCATCCCATCCATCCAGGTTATGCCAGGTTGTCATGGTAGACATTGTCCGCAAAATCTGCATTGTATGATCCAGTGGCTTCTGCCCCGGTATTTGCCAGACACAGTGAATGACTGATTGCGACTTGAGAATTTTCGGGGTAAAAAACCGAATAGCCGAATATGAGATGTTCCGGCTGACCGTATCAAAAGGTCCAATCTCTGGGGAATGATTCTGTCTTATCCAGAATTGCCCATACAGGGGAATCACACTGCGGACTTCAGCCCGGCGGTTTTGTCGAACGAATGGTGCCACATAATGGAGACGCCATTCATCTTGCTGGAAAAACAATTCAATTGGATAGCGGTAAAAATATTCTTGATAGCCATACAGGACTGTTGCAGAATAGGCTACGCCAGGAAGAGCATTCAGAGGCCGAACCTTGGCTGCCCGTAATGCTCCGAGAACATCATAAGTCGGTGCCCGCCGGACAATTTCGCTGGCATAGAGTATCGGTGGCTGGCCATCATGAACCTGTACTTCGAGAGTCAGCGGGCTTTGCAATAAGGGTTTATCCTGATCCGAAATGAGAGACATGCATTGATCGTCGAGGATGACCCCGGCCTTGACGTGTCGAATAGGACGGTTGACCAAATGCTTCAGACTCCTTCGCATGGGGATGATGAATCTGTTGTATCAGCCCCTGAGTTTTATGCCGAATGCGTTGTATGGCATTATCGACTTGCTTATAAGACATGCCTAATGTCCGGGCAATGGATAGTACCGTTTGGTTTCCAGCAATGAGTTGACAGAAAATTATCCATTCCATAGGGGATAAGCTATTAGTAAGCCCCGCTAAAAGTTCTTTAATGTTTTCCTCATCAATCAAGTGCTGTTCTGGCTGCCGATCCGTACTAGGCAGAATCTCTGCAATGGTCAATGATGGATCGATGGCCAATGGCTGCGATAACGGCAGGGAATAATTGAGCAGTTGGTGTTTCTGGCGCAATCCCATTTTGACTTTTTCTTGTAATTTGCGTTTCACAATCAATTTTGCGAACCCCCCAAACGATCCAATATGGGTCTGATAAATTAAAGTTGCTTGCCACAAGGCAATCTGTGCGATTTGCAGAAAATCATCAAACTCTGCATCCGGCAAAAAATATCGATGGGCTTGAGACACCAATAAAGCCCGGTATCGCTGCGCTAAAATGCCGAAGGCGTCATCCTGCCCTTGCTGGATAAGGGCCACTAATTGCAGATCGGATAGATTGCTAGCAGTTCTACCATCAGTGATTACCATATCGATCCTTTCGCCATATACAGGAACCAAAAGCCAAAATTTCATTATTGGCGTGGTATAAGATCAGATTCGCAATGTCCAATATCCGAAGGAAAATCCCGTATAGACAGCCTCATAAATCATCAGAGGCCAGATTAGGTAAATTAAAGATAATTTTGGCTGCGGCAACAATAGTGTAGGAGCAAGCCCAAACAATGCGCACAGGATCAATGACCCGCTGATTACTAAGAGAAAGATCATGAGATCATGATAAAGATGCTGTAGTATGAATTAGCCCGACCGACAATGTTCCGGACAACGGTATACTTTGTTCGATTAATCGCCTGCCGTTTTATGATGCTTGGCCCAACATATTTTCGCTCATCGTGCAACAATAGTACTCGGCAGCAACTGATTTTAGGCTATGGTAGCAAATTGTTCCCACAGGCGTTGCCAAGTGGCGCGGACTTGATCTATTGAACGCTTTGTGAGAAGAGCAACCTCTTGCAATGTAGAAAAATCCATGCCCATATCTAAGATCATTAGATCATCTGGAGATAATCGCATCCGAAATGCTAATAATTTGTCAGTAAATCCATGTGTCACATTGATAGACGGCGGAACTTCTAATGCTGGGCCAGCCCACGGCTCCCATGTTAGACCTTGCTGTTGAATGGTTCGCGTGCCAACCTTATCCAATACTTCCACCCAATCATTAAGTCCGTGACGCCATTTTGCCTCAAGCGTTAGTTCCCCGAGAAAATCAATATAATGACACTCCCATCCTGATTTCGAGACTTTGTGATCAACACCAGCCACAGTCATGACATCTAGAAGACCCAAAACCAAAGCATGCCAGCGATCAACTGTGCCATCAATGCACCCGCGAACCACAACATACGATTGGCTCCACTGGCCGTCGGCCCGAGGATGACCTTGACACGATCCCGTTGTCATAATGCCCAGGCTCCAAAACCGATCTATGATGGGCCACATTTCATTATCTAAAGGTTGCCCACCGCCTGCAAGAGCACACTGGCGACTGTGCTGTTCGCGCAAGGCCAGTTGTTGGTTAACTAAATCGTTCCATGAGATTTTCATCAAATGCTCCTTTCGATAGCAGGATCAGGCGCTAACAATGTGGAATGTTAATTTGAGAAGAAAAAAGGAGGCAAAACATTGTGATGTGTTCGGGTTGCAATGGCACTGGTAAATGCGATACATGCAATGGGACAGCCCATGTTCAAAACGGTAATGGGTACTATAACAATGGCTGGGCAGGCGGCGATTGGTGTCCGAGGTGTTGGGATGGCCATCCCACCAGTACAGGACGATGTACCGTTTGCAAAGGCTCAGGGTTAGCACCATTCTGATCATCAGACAGAACTCTGGGCGAATGAATCTCTGCAAGGATTCACTCGCCCAGAGTCTTCCCTAACGCTAACGAACCTTGCCCTTATAGACGAAACGATATTGGGTTGGATTTGGCACCCATTAGGGGTCATTGACTGATTCTTCTGCAAAATCTGCTGATACGTCAGTACAGTCAAAGAAAACATACCCATAGCACAACCCCAACAGGGGACATTGAGGATCCATCCTAACAAAAAACCGATAGCCTACTACGTATTGGGATAGCCTGGATTATCTAGCAATCGGCGGTCGCAGACAACGGCCGCAAAATGCAAGGCAGCCACCACATCTGCCATCGTTAGGGTCGGAACGATTTCTTGCAGATTTTTGGTTGTCTCGGTAATAGAACCTGTCATGGCCAGATTAAGCAAAACTTGCGTAATGGAAATCCGCGTCCCGCGAAGTGTCGGCTTACCCAACAACACTTGCGGATCTTCCTGGATACGTTTGAGATCATCATTACTCAAGATGTCCTTATCCCACTCCTGAGTTACCATGGTTATCCCTTCTTCCTAGCTATGGTAATCGTACAAATTGCCCAGTTAAATCTGTTGTACTGTTTAGCAGATCATCCAACAACTCTTTGGCGACCATTTGATTTTCCTCACGGATAAAGATTATGCCAGCATGTTTTTTGCCTTCAGCATAAACCATCCGTCCAAAACCGCGATCTTTTGTAACAACAATATACCCATTCTTGGCTACGAATTCGAGAATACCATCATCAGGATACCCCAGCCCGAATAGTTCAGATGCCAAAACGGTCTCATATCCATGGGCAACAAAAACTTGCGCAATTGCAGGCCCAAAATTCGCATTCACTAAAAATCGCATACCGTTATAACCGTTCTGATGGACTTATCTATTTCTGATCATATCTGACCAAATCTGTCGCCATCTTCCTGCTTCATCGCGTCACCGCTTCTTAGGGCTTGCGCCGGTCGTCCACGGGAGGGTGCTCCACAGGCTGTCACCGAGCATTCCGGCTTACGCCGGAACGGGTTGGAAGCCTCCAACCGAACTCTCGGCCACTGTGCGTAAATTGATCGCCGCATTCACGTCCCGGTCATGGTGCGTTTGGCAAACGGGACACGTCCATTCCCGAACACTGAGCGGCATTTTCGGCACTTTATATCCACAACGGGAACAGATTTTGCTGCTCGGATACCAGCGGCTCACGATGACCACCGTTTTCCCGCGTGAGGCCGCTTTGTATTCGAGTTGCCGACGGAATTCCCCAAAGCCCATATCGGCAATCGCCCGGGCGAGAGGATGATTTTTGAGCATCCCGGCGACGTTCAGATCCTCAATGGCGATGACATCGAAGCGCTGCACGAGATCGGTGGTCAGTTGGTGTAATGCATCCGCCCGGATATTCGCAATCCGCGCATGGAGTCGGGCCATGCGACGCTGCGTTTTTCGCATATTCTTCGACCAGGGAATGCGCAGCCCTTTTGGGATCGGTTGGCCGGGCTGAAGCCCGGCACGGACTTTGGCGGCTTCCATCTGGCGACTGAATTGTTTCGATAACCGACGAAGCTGTGTCAAGGCGGCCGCATAGGCTTTCGGTCCCACGATCTTCTCTCCGGTCGAGAGCGTGGCCAACGCTGAAACGCCCAAGTCTACCCCGCCCACCGCTTGGCTTTCGCGGCGGACACTGGGGGGATCGGGCATTTCGACGGTGACGCTCAAAAACCAGCGATCAGCGGTCCGCGACACGGTGCCTTCGACCACTTTTCCGATAAATCGTAAGGGTTCGTGCCTGCGAACCCAGCCTAATTTGGGAATATGCAGCCGCGATCCATTGCTGGTGA
>JAKAAL010000082.1 GCA_021802375.1 Bacillota bacterium
CATGATGCTGTCGATCTTTGCGACCCACATCTGGCAAGGGGTGCTGTTAGGCGTGATTCCGGTGCTATTAATGGGCTTCGGGGCTCGGATGACGCCGTGGCAGATTGTCAAACGCATGGCGCCCTTTGTGCTTTTTTTCGCCTTATACACCTGGACTCTCACCGCCTATTCCCGGGTGGGTCCCCACACTCCCACCGTGTGGTTCCTGTGGTTTCGTCTGAGCTGGGTCGGGCTTCATAACGGCCTGGTGCTCGCATTCCGCATGTTGGCGTCCGTGGCCTTTGGCGTGGTGTATGTGTCCACGACCGACGTGACCGGGCTCGTGGTGAGTCTGACTCGTAACTTTAAAGTGGTGCCGAAATTTAGCTATGGCAGTCTGGCGGGAATCCGGGTGTTTCCGTTGTTCGAGGAAGAGTGGAATAAGCTTAGGCAGGCTCGTCACTTGCGTGGTAAAGACGGCAAGCGCTCTCCCATTACCCGGGTGGTCACCTATGCCCTACCCTTATTGACCCAGGCCATCCGTATTGGGGAGAGGGTGGCGGTGGCCATGGAGAGTCGCGGCTTTCGGGGCCGAGTGGCGCATGACCCCAAAGGCCGCACCTATTATTTGGACACTCCGGTCAAGCCCAAAGACGGGTTTTACCTGGGGGCCGTGGTCTTAGCGTGCCTCGCCATCCTGATTTTTGTCCGGTGACGCTGCTTAGCATAGGGATGCATAGCGTCGGCACGGGTCGTTCCCGTGCCGACTTGGCTTGCCAAGTCGACCGATCGGGGCCAAAATATTATGAGGAGGTGAAGTGCGTGTCAGTACTTGAAGTCGGTGACAATCTTTTTGCACTCGATTTATTCGAAGACGGCCATCCTTTTAGAACCTCGGCGTACGTGATTCGGGGACCCGAACCGACCTTGATTGAGACGGGATCGAGTGCCAGTCACGCGTCTTTACTCGGGGGGGCTCCAGGCCCTTGGTTATGAGCCCGCTGACATCCGGCATGTCATCGTGACCCATGTTCATCTGGACCATGCAGGAGGGGCGGGGATGTTTATGGAGGTGGCTCCTCACGCCATCTTGCACGCCCACCCCAAGGGAGCTCGGCATCTGATTGACCCCGGCCGTCTAGAGGAGGGCGTGCGAGCCGTCTATGGCGATGTCATGGACACCCTCTACGGGGCCATCATCGCAGTGCCCTCGCACCGGGTCCGCATTCAAGAGGACTTGTCCACCTTGGATCTTGGGGAGGGCCGGGTACTCACGTTTTACGATAGCCCCGGACATGCCAAGCACCATTTTTGTGTCTGGGATAACGTGACGCGTGGCATCTTTTCGGGAGACACCATTGGCATTCACTATCGGCAGGCGGGAACCGGCTGGGACTTTGATTATGGGTTTCCCACCACCTCTCCCTCCGACTTTGATCCCGACGTGATGCTGAAGACCCTGGATCGTTTGGAAGCCTTGGAGCCGGAAGTGGTGTATCACACCCATTTTGGGCCGACACGGCCCGCCGCCGATGCATTTTTATTTTCACGTAAAGGCATTCGTGCCATTCAGGCCATGATCGCTCGACTGTCCGACGATGCGACCCCTGAAACCGCCGCCATCATGTTAAGGGCATATCTGATCCACGACATGATCGAGGGAGGGCATCGAGTCCCTTCGTTGGATCCTTTGGCGCTCGATATTAACCTCGATTCTCAAGGCATGATTGTGTACATGCAAAAAAAGAAAGCCGGAAAGCTATAACCGAATGCCCGTTAAGGGCTAGCTGAGATCAGAGGGAGGCAACATCATGCGCACGATTTGTATTCCGATTGATGACAAAGGAGCGGTCGAACCGCGCTGGGGCAAGGCACCCAAAGTCGCGATTGCGACAGTGGACGAGGGGAGAATAGAATCCTGGGAGGAATACCCGGTAGGATGGGATGTACTGCACGGGCAGAGCGGTGAAGGACAACATCATGCCCGAGTCGCTAAGTTTTTGATGGATCATCAGGTCACCGATGTGGCGGCCCAGCACATGGGTCATGGCATGGAGCATATGCTGCACAGCATGCATTTGGAACTGCATCTGGGGGTCCAGGGGATGGCCAAGACAGTTGTGGCCGCCCTATAAATGTGGTACCTCAAGATACTTTTACGCCGGAGGAGCACACGATGGGAGTATTGTTGGCGTTATCTTCTGGCATGGTGGTCGCCTTTAATCCATGTGGAGTGGGCCTTTTGCCAAGTTACTTGGCTTTGCTATTATCCCGCCAGGGCCAAGAAGCCACCTGGTTCAAGGGGTTAAGCGCGGGTCTAGCGATGACGGCAGGGTTCGTGGTATTGTTTGGACTGGCTGGTATCATCGTGGCGAGCCTGGGGCGGATTTTATTTATTCTAGCCCCGGTCACCTCGATGTTGATGGCGCTTTTGTTATTAGGCATGGCGGTAGCTCTATGGCGGGGGAAAGGGGTTGGCCCGGGCTTTTGGGGCCTTCCGGCTCGCGTTCAGCGGTGGAGTGGACCAGGGGGACGATGGCCCTTTTTTCTTTATGGGTTAAGTTACGGACTGGTGTCTTTAACCTGTAGTCTTCCCGTGTTCTTGGCCGTTGACGCTGTGGGATTTCATCAGGGGATCCTGGTGGGCCTCATCCGTTATGTCGTCTTTGCCTTCGGCATGGGCATCATCGTGACGGGGCTTTCTCTAATCACGGTCGAGGCGCGGGCTCTGGCCGAGCGACTGATTGAGGCCGTGATTCCGAGCATCCACAAGTTAAGTGCCGTGGTGATGGTTGCGGCGAGTTTTTATCTTTTATGGTACTGGATTGGCGGGCCGGGACTCCATGTGGGCCTCATTTGATTAGAGGTGAATAGCATGCCTAAATTGCGTAATCTCATGATACTCGGGAGCCTCATGGTGTTGTTGGCCGGGGTGGTGATCGGGACCTATCGCGTGGTGAGCGGGTGGCATCCCCAGGCGAACCATCTGCCGACGTCGATAAGCCAACTGTCGTCAGTGGCCGCCAATGTGGACCCGGGCGTGACCTTGAAGCGCGTCGCTCCAAACTTTACCTTGACCAATCAGTTTAACCAGACAGTCAGTTTAAGGCAGTTCCGAGGCAAAGTCGTGGTCCTCACGTTCATCGATAGCAAGTGCACGACCGTGTGTCCCTTGACGGCGGTGGTCTTAAAGAATCTGCAGCACGACCTGGGTTCCTATAAAAAGAACCTTGAGCTCGTGGCCGTCAATGCTAACCCGGTGGCTACCAGTGTGGCGGACGTCTATGCTTGGTCTAAGAGCCACGCCATGTTGAACCGTTGGCAATATGTCACGGGATCAGCAACGGCTCTCAAAAAGGTCTGGTCCTCGTACTACGTAGCCACCCAGGTTCTTAAGGGAGATTTAGTCCAGCATATTCCGGCCGTGGTGGTGATTAGTCCCACGGGGCAAGAACGCTGGCTTTACATCAATGCGGCAGTAGGTAATCAACCGGTGCTGTCTGCGGAAGTGCATAATTTGTTGGTGCATGTGACGCCGCTCTTACCAGGCCATCCGCCACTCACGCGCTTTCCTGCAGCACGCGAGTTGACTTACTTGGCCGGAAACCTAGGACCTACCCAACATCGCCACCCATTTACCGCACAAACCATTTATCCGGGAGGACACTTGGCTTCTTTGAAAGTGGGACAAGGTGGGAAACCGGTATTGTTAGACTTTTTTGCCTCGTGGTGCCCCGACTGCCAAGAAGAAATACCCGTATTGAAGTCGTATCAAGGTTATGCGAAGACGCATCATCTACCCACCGTGGTCGGGGTGGATTTAAGACTATCGGAAACGTCCACCGCTCACGTGGTCCATTATGTGGCCGAGTCCCACATTCCCTATCCCGTGGCGCTGGACGCCACGGGGGATATTTCTGATGCCTATGGGGTGGTCGGACTCCCCACCGAAGTGCTGGTGTCTGCGATGGGTCGCATCCTGTGGTACCACCAGGGGCTAATTGGGCGGACCGCATTAATCCAATCCCTAAAAGGCAAGGTCTCATCGACAGGGAGCTAAAAAAAGCCAGGAGGACATCGTTATGCGGCATCTTATTATTGGAGCATCGGGGCAGGTGGGAGGATATCTTTGGCGGGCACTCAAAGCGGATCCCGATCACGAGGCCATCGGTACCTATTTTGCGACGCCGGTGTCGGGTCAAATCCCACTGGATTTCACGAACCAAGAAGCGGTACGTAAAACCCTCGGCCAAAATCAGCCCGATGTGGTGTGGCTCCCCGCCGCGTTGCCGGATGTCGATCGCTGTGAGCGGGAACCGGAATTAAGCCAGCGGCTCAACGTGGCGGCGCCCTCGGAGGTGGCTGATGTCGCCCACACCTTCGGCATGAAGGTAGTGTTTTTTTCCACCGATTATGTCTTTGATGGCAAGAACGGTCCGTATCGGGAAACGGATGCGACAAATCCGCTACAAGTCTATGGTCAGCATAAAGTAAAGACTGAAGAATATCTCCTTGCCCACATCCCTCACGTCTTGATCATCCGACCGGCCTGGATCTACAGTGACGAGCCCAATCCGCGCCACTTCGTGTATCGGATTATGCAACAACTAGAGTCGGGAAAACCGGTGCGTGCGGCCACGGATCAGATTAACACCCCGACCAATAGCCAAGACCTCGTCACCCGCTCGTTGAGGGCGGTAGAGTCTGACCTTGAAGGGATCTTGCACATCGTGGGACCCGATCGGCTTAGTCGTTATGACTTAACCGTGAAGATTGCACGAGAAAAGGGGTATCCCGCGTCCTTGGTCGAGCCGATTACAACGGAATCCTTGCATCTTGCAGCAAAACGGCCGCTCAATGGGGGGCTCATTTCGATTCGTGGCTAACGGATCCCCTTTATGAGCCATGCGGTGGAAAATCCCGCGGGTAACATGAGCAGTAGAAGGCCGTTAGCGAAGAACATGAGCCAAGCCCACAAGAGGATGAGAATCCCCACCGTGACCCATCCTCTATGGCGGATAGGCACCCGCCATACAAATAAAGGACTGCAACATCCGATTACGGCCACCAAAACAATGAGGCTACTCGGCCAAAGGGGTATGGCATTACGGACAAACATGAGCCACATCGTAATGCCGAGCGATGCGACAAGGGTTATGATCGTGGCGCCACGGAGTCCGGGGGAGATAGAGGACGTATGCATGGGCAGAGCCTCCAATGCGCCTGTATCAAAAGAGCGAGGGGACCTAGAGTTAGTATACATTACACCGGCTAAGGCCGCGCGGGAAAACATCGAACGATGTAAGGTGTATTCTTATCGTCCATACAAACTGGATTAGGTCCAACCGTTACGATACACTGAAGCCATTGATGAGATTGGGGAGATTAGGATGCATCAGGGGAGTGAGGTGTCGGGCTCTGTCACACAATTCGCTCGAAATTCGTTTGAACTCTTAGTGCAATGGCATATCCCCTATGCTAAATTTCTAGCCGATTCCAAGGTTGTTGCATCGATTTTAGATGTTGGATGTGGCCAAGGGGCTTTTTTGGAAGGTTGCCGACGCATTAAACCGGATTGGAACTTAACGGGGTTAGAGCTTGATGCCTCTCTGGCCGAACAGGCCCGAGATCTCGGACACCATGTCTTGATTGGAGATGCCATAGAAGTCCTGTCTGGTCAACCGACAGTGGGCTTATTTGATGCTATTCACTTGAGCCATATTATTGAACATTTGTCACCCAATGACTTAATGGATCTGTTGGCCGTTTGTGTTAAGTCACTGACTGACGGAGGCGTGATAATTGTCCGAACTCCGAATTGGCATAATCCCCATGTCAACGGTGGCGGATTTTGGGATGATTTCTCTCACGTACGACCATATCCTGTCGCCGCATTTGAACCGATATTAAATTCTTTAGGCATGCAGCCTTGGCTGGTTGGTGCGGAGCCCTACGGCTGGGAAGATGTGTTTTATATGGGGATTAAGCAAAGCCAACCGGTGAAAACAGCTTTGCTGGTGGGTGCAGTGCGCGTTGTGCATTCACTAGCTAAAATAAATACCCAATTGATACGGAAGCTTGCAGTGCAGGGATTTATGCCCAGAGTCCTACCAACAGAGCCATTTGCTTATCCTGCGGAGGATATTGTCATGGCGGCTGCAACGTCGGATAGCCCATACTTTGAACAGGCAGGCACGTGGATTGGGCACGCGTGGCCCACTCCAAGCCCATCTACAGAAGGGAAAAGTTATCTTTATATCCCTTGGGAATTCTATGCGCCTCTCCAAGAGTGGAAGCGGGACGCGAAGCCCTGTGAAGAAATTTGGACTTCTAGCGAGTACTCTGCGCGAGGCTTTAGGGAATATGATCTGCATCCCCAGATTCGTGTCATGTATCCTAGGGTCGACGCGTCGGTTTATGGGCTAGAAGGAGAGGCTATGGAATTTCCGGAAGCAAATGGGACCATAAAACTCTTGTTCGTAGGAGGAACCATATGGCGCAAGGGTATCGATGTGTTATTGCAGGCCTACCGGAACGCTTTTTCAAGAAATGATCCGGTGACTTTAATTATCAAAGACATGGGGAACAGTTCATTTTATAAAGGTCAGACAGCAGAAGGAATGTTGGCTCAATATATGCGCGATCCGGATTCCCCTTGTCTGATTCATTCCACAGAAAGTTTTTCGGAACTGCAGATGGCAAGTTTATATAGAGGCGTAGATGTATTGGTCCAACCCTATCGGGCGGAAGGCTTTGGGATGCCCATTTTAGAGGCAATGACCTCGGGCATCCCGGTTGTCGTCACAGATGGCGGACCGAGCGATGAATTTGTACCAGATGGGACCTATATCAAATGTCCCGCAAAAATTGTCACCGGTGAAGCACGGGTGGACGATCGGCCAACCTTGGGTCCTATACGATGGCTGGAACCCGATCCGGAACAGTTATCAGCTATCCTGCGACTAGTGGTTAACAACGCAGCGCTAATGCGCCGTGAGGCGCAGTCCAAGGCAACCGCAGTAGCCGATAAATGGGGATGGGACCAATTGCAGTTGTTTTCCGTGTAGGCGCCAAGGAGATCTGGATGGTTGATCGCTGAAGCTTCACGTTTGTCATCGTTAGTTTTTCGGTCCCGAAGAAAAAAATTTCTATTTATTCCTGCCTTAATGTTTGAAATGAGGTTCGTAACTGCGTTTCAATGACAGTGTACCAAGATCTCCCTGACAGGATGTCGGGGACTGACAATCAAGGAGGATAAATAGCGATGTACATTAACACGAACGTTTCCGCCCTATTTGCGGAGAACGCCCTTCAGAATACCCAGAACACCCTATCGGGTATTCAGCAAGAAATGTCCACCGGATATCAGATTAATTCACCAGCCAATAACCCGTCAGGGTTAGCTATTTCGAACCTGATGCAAGGCGAAATTGGTGGAATTAATTCGGCCATCAACAACGCGACCCAAGCCTCCAACCTCTTAAACGTGGCTAATGGCGGGATGCAGACCGATGTCCAGATTGTTCAACAGATCCAACAGTTGGCGGTGCAAGCCTCCAACGGCACCAACAATAGCCAAGACACCCAGGACATTCAAAGCCAGATTAACCAATTGCTTCAGTCCTTGGATAACGTGGCACAAACCCTCAACTACAACAACCAAGCGGTCTTGAATCAGGGACCGAGTTCCGCGTCGGTTGTGTTGTCGGGAGCCAACGAGGGAGCCAATATTGCGACGTCGTCAACCGGATTCATGAATGGGGTTACGATTGCGAGTGCCGGGGCTTCGGTGGGAACCTATACTGTATCCGAAACCTACACGGCGACTTATTCGGTAGCGACTTCAACATCAGCGGTTAGTGGTTCAGTATTTTTAGCTTCGGTCACTACTACAGGCGCTACTGCGGGGACATATTCAGTGGTCGAAACAGGGACGTCGGGGACCGGGTTTACGGTTTCTGTGTACCAGGGGTCCAGCCTAATTGGCACCACGACGTACGCGTCTACTGCCACCACAGGGACGTATACGGTTTCCGTCGGGAATTTTTCTTTGGCGGTAAACTTGGCCAGTACGGGTACTAACACCCAAGATTTCACAATTACTGGTCACGGCACTTACGTTCTCAATGCGAGTTACGGCACTGCCACGGTGGGTACGGCGACGGTGACCACGACATTTACTTCCGGCAACGCGAGCACGGGAACCTCGTCGATAGCTTTGGGAAGCCTGACTGTAGGCTTCAACCTAGCGAGCGTACCAACGGGAGTGGACACCACTGGAACTACGGTCACCCAAGCCCTTACAATTAGCCAAGCGGTGAATAGCCTTACAGTCGGTGCGGACAGTGGGGGTGTTGCGGCAGGCCTCTATTCAGTGACCGCTTCTTATAATTCCGCCACCGGTGTCGATACAGTTCAAGTAACCAATTCAGCGGGGTCTATAATGGCTTATGGGTCCGTGGCTAACCTTAGTAGTACCGGAAATGTCGAGTTGCAACTGGTATCGGGGCAAACCTCTTCCGGACCCTACAGTTTTGTGCTCAATGTCAACCAATCGGCGCTAAGTAATCTTAACGGGGCATCAGCGGTGACGGGGATTACGGTCAGTAGCGGCTTTCAATATAACTTCCAGACCGGACCGAACCAGGGCAATGGCAACAGTACCCAAACCCAATTTGGGAACTTTACCAGCACCACCTTGGGACTCGATAGCTTAAACGTGAACACCAATGCCCAGTATGCGGTGAGCCAAGCGAAGAATGCCTTGTCGATGCTCACTAATGCGCAAGGCGCGGTGGGAGCTCAACTCGATCAAATCAACTACACCTTGGGTAGCCTGCAGACCGAGACCACCAACCTCCAAGCCTCGCGATCCGCCATCTTGGACGCCAACATGGCGAAAGTCACGTCGCAATTTGCGCAAGAGCAAATTCTGATGCAGACCGGGATTCAGGCCTTGCAAACATCACAACAGTTACCCTCGTTAGTCTTAAAGCTTCTCGGATAATCAGGTCGGAGTCCGAGAAGATTGGTTATACGTCTTCTCGGACCCGTTCTTTCTTGGGGTGGGGAGGTAGGACATGAGCATTAACTGGGGCCAAGTCTACAACAGTCCGATCGGACAAATTTTAGGGGACTTAAATCCCCAGACTTTCATGCAATTGACGTCGGCTGGGACCTCCAATCAGCTGAGTCAATTGCAAGCGCAACTTAAACAAAATGAGACGTTGACCAATGCCTGGACGACGCTGCAGTCGGACGCGCAGTCGGTCAATGGGTCCTTATCCACACTCAATACCGCGTCAACATTTCAACAACTACAGGCAACCTCCAGTAGCTCTAGCGTGGCGACGGCGGCAGATTCCAGCGCCCAGGCGGGGTCGTACCAAATATCCATTGACCAATTAGCGCAAACCGAAATTGATCAGGGGGTCCCAACCACCGCCATTACCTCAGCCACCACGGCGCTCAATCTTTCTGGAAGCTTTCAAGTTTATGTGGGCACGGCTCCTTCTAGTAGCATCACCATTAGCGCCACAGATACCTTACAGCAAGTGGCCACTGCCATTAATCAGGCGAATACGGGAGTGACCGCCACGGCGGTCCAACTTTCTAGTGGCAACTGGGGACTCGATCTGCAAGGGAATGCCACGGGTGCTAGCAACGCCATTCACTACGTCGTGGGATCGTCGTCGGGTAGTGTCAATCCCCTGCAAGCCTTAGGGTTTTCTACGACCAGTACCTCGGGTACTAGCTTTGTTTCTGGCGGGACGGATTTTGCAGGGGCCGTGGTGCAAGCGGCCCAGAACGCCTTTCTCAACTTTGGCGCCCCGATGACGCCGCCCGCTCCCGGGAGCGCCACCCCCTCGGGCATGAACAGTTCCTCCAGCAACACGTTTAGTAATGCCATTCCGGGGTTGACCCTCACGGCCGCTAGCCCAGGAACTACCACGATCACCGTGAGCCCAAACGTATCCGGGATGGCGAACAGCATCCAAAGCTTTGTGAACAATTGGAACCAGTGGGTGAGCGACACGGCGGGTTTGGCGGAAGGCGGTAGTGTACAGAGCACAGGGAGCGGAAGCAGTCAGTCGTTTAATTTTAGTACCAACAATAATCAGGTGATTACGTCTGGAATCCCCCAAAATACCGTGAACCAAGTCGCGCAAATCTTGGGAGGCACGATCGGATCCTCGAGTAGCAGCTATCAATCGTTGGCGGATGTCGGGATCACTTTAGGCAATACGGGGGCCTTATCCATCAATTCCACAACGTTGGACAATGCGCTCACCAATAATCCGGCCGGGGTGGCCCAGTTGTTTCAAAACCTCTATGCGGCCTTAAATCCCTCCCAAGCCACGGGGGTCTTACCCGCCTTCTTTCAGACCGGAAGCCAAGGCGTGACCTCTGAGATGATTGCCTATGACACCCAACAAAAGCAACAGATTCAAAGTCAAATTACTCTCTTGAACAACCAGGTCAGTGCCGAGAACCAGCAGGCGACGATCCAATACGGGCAGTGGGTATCCCAAGTGGCTAAGGCCGCCCAGCAATATTCGCTCTTGACCGCCAT
>JAKAAL010000083.1 GCA_021802375.1 Bacillota bacterium
CAGGTGGGCACCATTTATGGGATGGGGACCCCTTGGTGATCCTGGTCGACGCATAACCGGACAATAAAGGAGGCTAGCGGGTGAATACAGAAGAATTACGGCAACATCGGAAGACGGCGGCTTCGGGCGGCCCGGAAAAATACCATCGTAAATTGGTGGACGATCACAAATTGTCGGTGCGACGTCGACTCGAATTGCTTTTAGATCCCGGTTATGTAGAAGACGGCCTCTTGGCCAATGCCCTCGATGGGGGGTTGCCGGCGGATGGGGTGGTGACCGTGACCGGAACCATTGGGGGCCGGACCGTGGTCGTGATGGCGAACGATCCGACCGTTAAAGCCGGTTCCTGGGGTTCGCGCACCGTCGAGAAGATCTTACGGATTCAAGAAAAGGCCATGGCACTCGAGTGCCCCATTTTTTATCTGGTGGATTCCGCCGGGGCCCGGATCACCGATCAGATTGAAATGTTCCCGGGTCGCCGCGGGGCGGGCGGAATTTTTTACAATGAGGTTAAACTTTCGGGTAAAGTGCCCCAAATCTGTCTCTTGTTTGGTCCATCTGCGGCGGGAGGCGCGTACATTCCCGCGTTTTGCGATTTGGTGGTGATGGTTGACCATAACGCCTCGATGTATCTCGGTTCGCCGCGGATGGCGGAGATGGTGATTGGCGAGAAGGTGAGTCTGGAAGAAATGGGCGGAGCTCGCATGCATTGTACCATCAGTGGTATTGGGGACTTGCTGGCGACCAATGAAGAAGAAGCCATTCGATTAGGTCTCCAGTATTTTCGGTACATGCCAAACAACTTCAGGATGCGGCCCTTGTCGGTACCGACGCGATTGGCGCCCGAGGTGACTTGGGATCGGATCATTCCGGAAAATCAAAACGTGCCGTTCGACATGCATCGCGTGATTTTGGCGCTGGTGGATGAAGATAGCTGGTTTCCGATTAAACCGCTATTTGCCCCGGAAATGATTGTGGGATTGGCCCATCTGGATGGCCAACCGATTGGCATCGTGGCCAATCAATCTAAGGTCAAGGGGGGAGTCCTATTTGGGGATTCGGCGGATAAAGCCGCGCGTTTTATCAATCTCTGCGATGCCTTTAACATCCCCTTATTGTTCTTGGCGGACGTGCCGGGATTTATGATCGGCACCAAAGTGGAGCGCGACGGCATCATTCGCCATGGGGCCAAATATATTGCCGCTGTGAGTGAGGCAACGGTGCCCAAAATTAGTGTGGTGGTCCGTAAAGCGTATGGCGCCGGTCTTTACGCCATGGCTGGCCCGGCTTTTGGGAGTGACGTCACCATAGCGTTACCGACCGCGCAAATTGCGGTGATGGGCCCTGAAGCCGCGGTGAACGCCGTCTACTACAACAAGATTCATGAATTAGAAGGCGACTCACGCCGGGCCTTTATCCAGGAAAAAGAGCGAGAATATCGCCAAGACATTGACCTATTGCGATTGGCCTCGGAATTGGTAGTGGATGAGGTGATCGAACCCGATCACTTGCGCGACGAGCTCATCCAGCGCTTTCGGCTTTACCGGGATAAGAGGCGGGAGTTTAGTGACCGACGCCATCCCGTGACTCCGGTCTAGAAACATTAAGGGTGTGCGAAGGAGGGACTTTTATGGACCACTGGCAGTATCCAGACTCGGTGTCGATCAAAGAAGTAGGGCCTCGTGATGGGCTACAGGCGGAGCCCCGCGTGATGGACACGGCGTATAAGATTCAACTGGTCGATCAACTGTCGGCAGCGGGATTGCCTCGCATTGAGGTGACGTCGTTTGTGAGTCCCGAGTGGTTGCCACAGATGGCAGACGCGCAAGCGGTAATGGAGGGAATTGCCCGTCGACCCGGCACCATCTATTCGGTCTTGGTACCCAATTTAAAGGGTGCCGAGCGCGCGCTCGCGTGCCATCCTGATGAAATCACACTGTTTTTGTCGGCGAGTCAGACGCACAACATGAAGAACGTGCATCGAACCATTGAGGATTCGTTGGACGGGTTTCACCGCATTATGGATCGGGTCGCGGGGACCGTTCACGTGTCTGCGGTGATTGTGACGGCCTTTGGGTGTCCCTATGAGGGAACGGTGCCAGAAGCCAATGTGCTGGACTTGGCGAAGGAACTCCGGAACTTAGGGATCACCGAAATGACCTTGGGGGATACCGTCGGAGTGGCGCACCCGCGTCAAGTTTTTGACTTGGTCCGAAGATTCATGACGGAATTACAAGATGTACAGCTCGGGCTTCACTTTCATGACAATCGCGGCACCGCGTTAGCCAATTTGGTGGCGGCGCTTACGGCCGGAGCTTCGCGTTTTGAGACCGCATTGGGAGGAATTGGGGGTTCGCCGTTCTCCCCGGGAGCCGGGGGCAATTTGGCCACGGATGACGCGGTATATCTCTTGGAATCGATGGGAGTACACACCGGGGTCGACCTCGAGCGCTTGATTGCCATTACGGGGGGCCTGGTGGATCGACTCGAACACCCCGTCCCTTCCCGCGTGTATCAAGCGGGAGGCCGGATGGTGCCGAAAGGGGTGCCCTCGTGAACATTGAGGTGGAGCGTCACGACGCAATCGTGCGACTGGCGATTAATCGGCCCCAGGTGCGTAACGCCTTGAACACGGAGACGATTCGGGAGTTGAATCAGGCGTTTTTGCAGTGGGGGCACGATCCTACGGTTCATGCCATCATTCTAACTGGGATTGGCGACAAGGCATTTTGTGCGGGGGCCGATCTTAGCGAAGTGCGGCAACTATCTTCCGTAGAGGCGGTCAGAAGTTATTTTGGTGGGATTGCCGAACTCATCCAAACCATGGCATCGATTCCTCCTTTAGTGATTGCCGCAGTGTTTGGCTATACCTTGGCGGGAGGGATGGGGTTAGCGGCCGGGGCGGACCTTTTGGTGGCAGCCTCAGACACCCAATTCGGCCTGCCAGAAATTAAGATTGGATTATTTCCGATGGTGGTCATGGCTCCCATTGTGCGGCTAATCGGGAAACGCCGTGCCTTGGAACTACTCATGAGTGGCCGTATGGTCGATGCTCCTACAATGGAACAATGGGGTTTTTGTAATCGGGTGGTGGCGCCGGATCAGGTGCAGCCACAAGCGCTGGATTTGGCGCGGGCCGTAACCTCGGGCAGTTCGACGATTGCTCGGCTCGGCAAAGAAGCGTTTCGCTGGTCTGAGGATCTCAGCTATGAGCAAGCCTTGCACTATTTACAAAACATGGTATCACTCGTCGCCCTTACGGAAGACTCGCGCGAGGGCGTTGCGGCGTTTTCGGAACGGCGTGCTCCGAACTGGAATCAACGATGAAAAGCCTGCACCCTAATGAGGGCACCAAGATGGAAAAGTTAGGACAATTCTTCGAGTAAATTGCTTGATCATAACTGAATTCTCGCGCAAGTCGTTGTAGAATAAAATGGAATCGATGAAAGGAGGGTTAAAATGGCCAACAATCAGAACGTGAATCCCCGAGACATTGAGGTCCATTGGCGGGAGGAGGATTATTACGAGCCTCCCGTGTCTTTTGTCCAACAGGCAAACCTGAAGGATCCCGAGGTGTTTCGGCGGTTTGATTTGGATCACTTCCCAGAGAGCTTTACCGAATACGCGAACCTTCTAGATTGGGACCGGACCTGGGACACCGTGCTAGACGCAGCAAATCCGCCGTTTTGGCGAT
Source organism: Bacillota bacterium (assembly GCA_021802375.1). Next base: position 3,695 of record JAKAAL010000083.1, read on the forward strand.
GGTTTGTGGGAGGACGCCTGAATGCTTCATACAACTGTGTCGATCGCCATGTCTCCCGCCACCATAGCAAGGTGGCCTATTATTTTGTGGCCGAACGGGAGTCCGACCCCATTACTGCGGTGAGTTACCAGGAACTCTATTGGCGCGTCAATGAATTTGCGGCCTTATTACGGGATTTCGCCGGAGTGAAGAAAGGGGATCGGGTCACTATCCATATGCCGATGGTGGTGGATTTACCGGTGGCGATGCTGGCATGTGCTCGGCTCGGTGCCATCCATTCGGTGGTCTTCGGCGGTTTTAGTGGTCAAGCCTGTGCCGATCGGATTGTAGACTCGGAATCGTCTTTACTCATTACCATTGACGGGTATTACCGCAATGGGAAATGGCTCGACCACAAAGAAAAAGCCGATGTGGCGGTGACCAAAGCCGCCGAACAGGGTCAAAAAGTGGATCGGGTCTTGATTTTTGAACGAAATGCAGGAAGCTATGGCGGGGCACCCTTGGTCGAAGGCCGCGACGTCGTGGTGAACGAGGTCTTACCTCAATATCGGGGGGCTCGGATCGACCCCGAATCCATGCCGGCCGAAGATCCGTTGTTTCTCATGTATACGTCGGGATCCACCGGTAAACCCAAAGGGATCCAGCATGGGACGGGCGGGTATCTCTCTTATGCGGCGGCCACTTGCAAGAATATCTTGGACATCCAGCCTAACGACGTCTATTGGTGTATGGCGGACATTGGCTGGATTACTGGGCACTCGTACATCGTTTATGGTCCGTTGGCCCTTGGGGCCACCTCGGTTTTATATGAAGGGGGACCTACTTATCCCGATGCCGGACGTCCATGGCGCATCGCTGAGCGGCTCGGGGTGAACATCTTTCATACATCTCCGACGGCGATTCGCAGCCTACGTCAACATGGGGACGCCATTCCGAGGCAGTATGCCTACCATTTTAAACTCATGGTGACCGTAGGCGAACCCATCGAACCGGACGTGTGGCGGTGGTATTACAACGTGATTGGCAAGGGGGAAGCGGCCATTGTCGATACGTGGTGGCAAACCGAAACCGGAGGATTCATGTGCAGCACGGTGCCGGCACTCCAAGCGATGAAGCCCGGGAGCGCGGGGCCGGGAATTCCCGGGATTCATCCCGTGGTCTATGACGAGGATGGGAAAGAGGTGGAACCGGGGTCCGGCGAAGGCGGCAACATTTGCATCCGAAACCCGTGGCCCGGGATCGCCCAGACGATTTGGAAAGACCCCGATCGATTCGTGCGGACGTACTACGAGAAATACAACAAGAACCCCGAGAGTCGGGATTGGAGGGACTGGCCATACATGGCTGGCGACGGGGCGATGTTGGCGGCGGATGGGTACTTTCGTATCTTAGGGCGCATTGATGACGTCATTAATGTGGCAGGGCATCGCCTGGGGACCAAGGAACTCGAGTCTTCCGTTCTACAAGTCCCGGGAGTGGCCGAAGCTGCCGTGGTGGCGGCCTACGACGAAATTAAGGGAAGTATTCCCGAAATCTATGTATCGGTCCATGCTGGAGCCACGCCGGATAGTGGTCTTTCGCAAAAGATTGTGGATGCCATTGTGCGGGAAATTGGTCCCATCGCTCGCCCGCGCCATGTGTGGATTGTGCCCGACCTCCCAAAGACGCGATCCGGCAAGATTATGCGCCGGATTTTGGCCTCTATCTCCGACCACCGAGAAATTGGAGATGTGACCACGCTGTCCAACCCAGAAGTGGTCGAGGTGATTCATCAGCTGGTCGGATCCGAAAGCGGATCATAAAAATCAGATAATCGAAGAAAACCAAGGGGAGGGATACAATGTCAGCGAAACTGGGAAATGCGGCGCCGTTGGGTTTGGCGGGGTTTGCGTTTACAACCTGGATGCTTAGTATGATTAACGCGGGATGGTATGATTCTAAAAGTCTTGGAATAGTGATCGCCCTGGCCATGGCTTACGGAGGGACGGCACAGATGGTGGCCGCAGTCATGGAATTCCGTCGTGGGAACACATTTGGCACCGTAGCATTTTTTTCCTATGGGGCCTTTTGGTGGTCTTTTGCACTGTTCGCTCATTACTTTGGAGCAGTAGTGCCGGCCTCGTTTGTCGGATGGTACCTCCTGGTATGGGGGGTTTTTACATTCTATATGTGGATAGCCACATTGCGAGCCAACATGGCACTACAACTGATATTTCTGGCCCTGTGGGTGACATTTTTCCTGCTCGCAATCGGCGCGTGGGGTGTAGGTGGGATGACCGTATTGGGTGGATATGTAGGGCTCATTACCGCAGTTCTGGCTTTTTATCTTTCGGCTGCCGAGGTGATTAATGAAGCATTCGGGCGGACGGTATTGCCCATTGGCCCGTTTACGAAGCCGGCGTCGGAGCCCGCTGCGCATAGTGCCTAATGCTACGTAATGTGAGGTATTGGCTCATCAACAGATAAAGAGTGGCGTGTGAATGATAACAAATTCACACGCCACTTTTCTATGGCCTACTGGTTCCTGGTGCCCGATTTTAAGCTAGACGCCGCCTCCAGCCCATGATGTTGCCGACGATGACCAGGACTAGGGCCGGCAAAAAGAGGTAGGGGGTCATCGAAATTTCGTTAAGGATTAAGAGCAAGATGCCAACTCCCACTACAATTTTCACCGACCATGGGGAGCGCCGAATGGCGTAGATCATGAGCAAGACGGAGATGCCCAAGATGAGTGCAGAATAGTGGGTAATGGTATTAACCCAAGGCGGCAGGGCCGTAGATGTTGACATGCCCATCATGCCGGTGGAGGCAGATGCACCGATGGTACCTAGAAGCGCTGGAAATAAGGAAAACATCATGGCAGAACAACTTACCACGGTCCCGAGTACCCCGGCGATTGCTCCGGCTTGCTCATTTTTCACCATGATTTGGCCTCCTTAGGAACTTAGGTTGGGATTACGATGCCAGTGAATGATTGGAGTTTATCACAAATTACCGAGCGGCTACCAAATTTCGATTGCTGTGCTGGGAAGGTGTTGGAGCCGTTCCCGGACGAGAGAGCGTGGCTAGAGCGATTGGGGTGGCTGCAGTAGGGCCTTAGAGATTCTCTTCAGCCCTTCTTCCAGCATGGATCGGGGACAGGCTACATTGAGGCGAATGTGACCCTCTGAGTTGGCCACAAACATGTTGCTCCCTTCCAACAAGACGCCTGCGTTGTGGGCAAAATAGTACGGGAGATTACTCTCATTAGGCAGATAAGCGCGGACATCCACCCAAGCCAGATATGTTGCCTCAGGAATCCGGAACACCGCGTCGGGCAAATGGTGCTCCAAGTACTGTTGCACCACTAAAAAATTATCGTCCAGATAGGTTTTAAGTTGAGCCAGCCATGCGTCTCCGTGTTGGTACGCGGCTTGTGCGGCGGCAATGCTCAGTGGATTGTCCATAGCATAGTGGCGTTGTTGCCACACGGACCGAATGCCTTCGTTGGGGATGATAATGTTCGAGAACATAAGACCGGCCAGATTAAAAGTTTTACTGGGCGCAATGCATGTAATGATCTTGTCCGATTCTGGAAAGAGTTTGGCTAAAGGGGTATGCACTTGCCCGTTCCTTAGCAGATCACAGTGTATTTCATCGGAAATGATCCACACGTTGTTTTCCAGGCAAATGTCGCCGAATCTCTTTAATTCTTTTGTCGTCCACACCCGTCCCGACGGGTTGTGAGGATTACAGAAGATACATAAGGACACTTTTTCATCTTGGGCTTTGACCTCCAAGTCATCAAAATTCATCGTGTAGTAGCCTTGTTGGTTCACGAGATCGGAGGTCACCAATTCTCGATGATTGTAATCAGCGGCGTGCTTGAAATAGGCATAGGATGGTGTGACAATTAAAACCTTTTCGTCTGGTTTGCAGATGTAGTCCACTAACTCAAATAAGGCGGGAATAATGCCGGGCGAGGTCACTAGATGGTCTTTTTCGAAGGACCAATGGTAATGGCGCTCGGCCCAACCGGAGACTGCACGATAGTAGTGGGGATCCGAAATCTTGGTGTAGCCGAAAATCCGCTTGTCTAGTCGCTCTTTGATGGCTTGGATGATTTCAGGAGCTGTGGCGAATTCCATGTCGGCCACCCACATCCGAATGAACTCGTCATCAGTATAGGGGAAAACCATGTCCGAGGTATGGAAAAGATATTCTCGAAAACCATCGGTATTCATGGCATTGGTACCTTGACGGTCAATGATTTCGTCAAAATTGTAGGGCATTACTCGGCTCCTTCCGGAATTCAGGTTGATTTTGCTTCCCGGATCTTGGGCGGGGAGGCTGTTGGTCCTCGGGGTCACTCCTTGATTCTCTTCGAACAGAGGGGGAATTGTCCATATTTATTCACGACTCCGTCAACGATTTGGGCTATCGCACCGAAAATTGGGCAGAACTCCCTCTTGAATAATCTTTGGACTTTGGCATATAATCATAGACAAACAAACGTTCCAACACCGAAAGAAGGGCATTTTCTTGGGCATTATATACTGGCAACTTGGTCATTTGACTCGAGAACATGCTCCGCGACCTGTAGGCCCTTTTGTGGTGTTTCAAGGGGATCGGGTATTTGACACAGATGCCCAAGGGTGGGATCTAGGAGTACGGGCCGGAATGTTATTAAAGGAATTAAAGTGGCGGTATCCCCAGGCAGTCATGGTGCCGTGGCACACACTACATTATCAAGAAGGACACCGTGAACGCATGCGTTGGCTTCAACAGCATGCCGTGTCCTACTTTCAGGAAGATCCCCGTGAAGGATGGTGGGAGTGGCCTCGAATTCATCCGCAGATTTTAGAATCACTTATGGCAGAAGTTATCCCTAGATGGGCGTTACGAGTTGATATTGGGGTGGCTAGTCATCCCGTATTAGCTCAATGGGCTTGTGCCCAAGGTGGCGTTTTGGGACTTAAAACCTGGCCCCTTAAAGGAATACGCGTATTTGTGATTCACCCGCAAGAAGAATCCCTATATTGGCCCGAGGTGCCTTTAGAGTATGTCGAGAAACGTTGGCCGAAGCGTATCTATGAATGGCGGCATCGCGGGTGGACCCGGGTGGGAGAAGTGCCTGGGCTCCTGGAACAGGTCAAATCCTTGCCGATCGCTACGGGATCGACCCCGGTATCGATTCGCATTACGCGACCGTTAGAAGGGGGCGTCGAGCAAGGTTTAGGGGAAATTATGGCACAGATGGCAAAAGAATTAGTCGACCGACTACGACAAGAAAATCAGGGGATGGCGCACGTGCGTTTGACATGGGAAACGCCGCGAGGCATTGAGACGCGGGAACGCTATTGGCCTGAGGTGGTGTCTGAACGGGATCGGATTATTAGTCGAGTATTAACCCTGTTGAAGATCTTGCCGACAGCGCCTCCGGATAAAGTCGTTTTGGAGGTAGACGATCCGGAATGTGTCAAAGCCCAACAATTGAATTTGTGGAAAATGGACAAAAAAAGTCAGGTGAATACTCTGGCCTATCCCTCCTACTTTGACATCCCTCGACGCGAGCTTCATTTACAATTCTGGGATATTTGGCGAATGCGGGAATCGCATGCGCCATGAAAGCCCTAGAAAAAGTGTGGGTTCGCCGTCAAGTGCCTTATGCCTTCGTGTGGAGACAGCAATATGTATCGATCGTCAGAGTACTAGATTATTGGCGAGACATCGGAGAATGGTGGCGAGGAGAACCCGAATTATGGTTCTGGAGAATTCAGGGACAAGAGGACAGTGTGTTTGAATTGGCCTGTAACCCCCAAACCCATCAGTGGTGGATGTATCACGTTTATGATTGAGGAGGGTCCTAAAGTGGCTAAAATTATTCCGTTTCCTCCGACAGAGGAATTAGCGGAGGTAAGACGCAGTGGGTATCAGGTAACAATAGGTCGCCATCATTATCGAATTCGCCCCCATTCTTTAATGGCCTCGGTGTGGCATTGGGTACAAGAATTGTGGGAATAGGGGTAGAACTTCATGCTCATTCGGCTTTTTCATTTTTGGCGGGTGCTTCGACACCGCGGCAACTGGCAGCCGAGGCTTCACGTCAAGGGATTGGGACGCTGGCATTAACCGACACGTTTCGGTTATCGGGGGTGCCAACCTTTTTAGAGGCGGCGACCGAAGTTGGTATCAAGGCGGTTGTCGGAGCCGAAATTGTGGTCGAAGATTTGGGGCAACTGGTGCTGTTGGTACCCCAAACCGAAGCCTACGCCGACCTCACACGTCTACTTACCGAAGCACTATTAAGTTCACCGAGGAAACAACCCCAGGTCCAATGGGCAACCCTCGAACGTTACGGACGCAATCTAATAGCTCTGACCGGTGACCGGCAAGGTATTATCGCACGGCCTTGGCTACAAGGACGTCGTGCACAAGTCCCGGAAATCACAGAACGTCTCCTTAATATTTTTGGAACCCGTAATTTATTTATCGAACTCACCGTGAATTATTTGCCTGGAGATCGCTTGTTGTTTCAGTTTTTAAATGATGTAGCCGAAGCTAACCAATTGCAGTTGGTCGCAACCGGCGCCGTACGCTACGCACGTAAAGAAGATTTTGGACTGTTTGATCTCATGACTTGCATTCGGACCGGACAACGGGTTGAAGAGGTGGGACCGGAGCGCTATCTTAACGCAGAAAATTATCTGAAGCCTTGGACGGCGATGGAGTCTGCTTTAAAGCCATGGCCTAAGGCAATCCGTAATACCCAGGCACTCGCCGAACGGTTAGAGACCCCCGATATTTTACGTAAGCCTCATTACCCCAAGTTTTCGG
>JAKAAL010000084.1 GCA_021802375.1 Bacillota bacterium
TACCTCCATTCTCCTGGAAGGAGAGCAAGGCGAGGCCGAACACGTCGCTCTACAACAACGGGTCCGCCGTGTCCTTCGCCGATTTCGAGAACTCCGGCCCCTAGTACTAGCTTGGGGTGTGGACCGGCTGCCGACCGTAGAATCGGCCAGCTTTCGGCAAGGGGCACTACTTGAGGCATTCTTGACTCAGTGGTTTTACGTCGCAGAAGCCCATAGTGGGCATCCTGGAGTCTCAGTCACGTTGCACGAAACGTTGGACGGAGTCCGTCGGATCTTGGATGGTCGTCTAAATCCGGAGACGACCCCGGAAAACCTAAAGTATCAAGGGGCACTGCCATAGACTATCTAACGTTAGCAGGGTTGTCCCCCGGTACGTCGAAGAGGAGGATTTCAATGGACAAGGGGCCTGACTGGTGGACGCTCCGTCGACTTTAACAGCATCGTCGCAACCACGCGGTACCGAGACCCGAGCATGCCGATTAGATGGATGTGGTCATGGAGGCACAGGAACGCTTGGGGGTCTACCGTGACCTCCCGGGACCATGGACATCCGTTGGCCCTCAAACCGCAACTTGATATGGCTGAATACATCATGACGACTCATCATATTCTGACGCCATAGGTGAAGCTCCGAAAGGCAATAGAGCGCGATATTGATGCGATCATCGGACCCATGAACGTGGGGAATTTCGAGAATTCGGCCACAGGTAGCATCGACGCGACGCCCCCACGGAACAATCTTCACTGTCCGACAATGTTAAGCGGTCCGAGGAACCGCCATCGGAAGACACTAATCAGGTGGCCGCCGCTCAACGTCCTTTTGTGCCGAGGAAAGTTACGGCTACCGCGATCAGATATATGCGACCGTTTCTGTGGCGGATTTAAGGTCCTGGGGCGACTCGTGTTTTTTGGTTCTGGTTAGCCGATATTTTACCCGATTCATCGTGAACATACGGTTCTGTCGACACCCACAGCCTTTAATTTTTTTCGGGATGTGCCTCGATAATCTGGAGCGCTTGCTCAAGCACCGACGGTTCTGGATCATGGCAGCCGGGACACCCTAACCCCGGGGCAGGAACATTAAGCCAATATCCGTTCACCCATGTCCGTGTCGCTTGTATGTCGGCAGCGAGTTCCCCGGGGGTTACCGGGGGTCCTGCGGGATTGGTACTCAGTCCCGCTAATACCGTTGCATTGGGCCGAACGGTGCGGATGATTTGCACGGCCTCGCGTACCTTCTGAGCGTAGAGAGGGGTAATCCGTTCGGCTTGCTGAACCGTGTTGAGCCCGATGATGTCGCAGGCAGGTACCTCCTGGCGGGGAGTCCGGGCCGTAAACGGCAAGCGGTCTGGTTCCACCAAATCACAAATACTGACCAGATGGCGCTGATGCGCCTCCCGGGCCACTAGGTTATCATATTGCAACGGTGACCGTTGTTCTTGAGTCGGGGTAGTTGCATACCGCTCATTGTCGTAAAGCACGGCGCCCGTGTCTTGGGGCAGTGCCTGATGTGCCAGTGTCTGAGCGAATACCGAAGCACTATGAAACACGACCGTCGGTACTACAGGCAACAAGTGAGAGGGAGATTGCCGATCGGAGAGGGGTTCATACACGGTTCCCGTGGAGAGCAACGCCTGCACGGGAGGGTCCTCGACCACTTGGGCGAAGTGGGCTGCAGCCAGAATCCATAGCGCCCGTTGGTGGTTGCGGACGGTGAACGCGGGGGCGGCCGTCGCTGTGTTTGAGTCCGATGCAGTGGCCTGCGTTAGCTGGTTCAGTAAGGCGATGGCCACTCCAGGATTTTGCGGACCACACCGTGGGCAGGCACGGCTGTGATTTGACGGGATGTTCAGCCAATAACCGTCTACCACCTTTTGGGTGGCCCGTACATCTTGCAACAGCGTCGTGGCGGTCACCGGAATACCTGGAGGTGGATTCGTAGACAGCCCCGCAAAGATGGCGACGGATTCCCGTAAGGCGCGCGCCTGATAGCTCAGGCGACGCACTAATGCCGAATATCTTGCCGGCGTGCGTTCGGAGGACTGGACTTGCAGATCTACCGCAGTGGCGAAGGATGCGCCATGCACTCGGCCTCCGGGGCTCGCACCAAGATTCCCTAGTTGCCAATACTGGAGATGTCGAGTGTGGGCTAACGCCGCAAAGGCGGATTCATAACGCGCGGGATTCGAACGTTCGGCAGAAGGTGTCAGGGACCAGGATTCGTTGTCGTACCCGACACCGACAACGCCCGGTACCAGGGTGTTGTGCGCCACGGCGGATTGGAATGCGCCAAAACTGGTAAAGGACTCAATCGCTTGCCCGTGCCAGCCAACAGGAATGGCTCGACGGACAATTAAGACGTTGTCGGGTTGATTTAGGAGGCGGGCGGCAGCCGAATCTGACTGAACCAGCTTCCAGGCACTGGCCGCAAGGAGCCACCGCGTCGTGGCGAATATCGGTTTGTCCGAGGTTTTCCCCTGATTCAGTCTATGCGACGGACCGGTGAGCGTTTTGGCGGGCGTCCCACACGACGCCAGACAAAGACCGAGAGCCAGACCACCGAGTCCCAGGAAGGCTCCCCGAACACGAACTGGAAAACCATCGGAAAATGAGGGCATGACAGTTGCTCCTTTGAACAAGTATTGAGGGGTATCCCGTCACATGGTGGCTTGGGTAATTGCTCATCGACTGATTATTGGTTGCTTACCATTTTTCATGACTAGGGGTTCATTCTTTTTCAGGCACGATAGGGGTCAAACCTTCCCTTCCAAATTAGCAAAAAAATTGCAATATAAGACGAATAAGAAGGAATTATGCGCCACAGATAAAACTTTCGATATCCAGTCGGTTAACCACCCTCTCGGGCCGTGGGGGTGTGGAGAAAAATCGCCTTGATTGGTTTGTGACCGACCGTGAAGAAATCGAACTTGCCCCAACGTCGGAACTCGCCCACACCGATTCCGTGGGCGGCACCATTGTTGACCACGAGCGGCAAATGCCGATGAACGGTCCGGGGTCAGGCGATGAAGCGATCGCCAGGGGATCAACAACGTGCACCTTTTTTGGTCAGCTCTTCTTAAGTAGACAGCCAAGGGAAGCGTTTTGCTATGCGCCGACAGCGCCGGTCTATGGACCGAACTTGGATCGAACCCATCACATGCCCCCGGGTTGCCAAAAGCGCAGAAGGTAATGCCGTCATCCGATCCCCAGGGACCGCGACGACCTTCCGTGCACCCGTTGCTTCATGTAACGTGCGATTCTCCGTCGACGTTATAACCAGCATAGAAGGTAGAGGGGGCCGATTTATGTCCACACGACGGAATCTTGGGTTGGTGGTGAGCGGTATCTTGATATTAACAGGATGTGGAGCAGCCCCAACCAAAACGACCGCCCCGCCCACGAGCCATATTTCTGCATTGACGGTGACCAGACAAATGACTCCGCAGTTTAGTACTACTTCGACCACCCCGCCCGTGCTGACCCAAGTCCCTTTTATAGCCAATCGACATGGATTTGCGCTGGCCACCCTCGGACAAGAGAGCGCGGTACTTCACACTAGTGATAGCGGACAAAGTTGGCAGGCTCGATATATCGCGCCGACCCTCCTCGGACTATCGATGGCTAACAACCAGGCTGGGTGGTTGACCACCTGTTCGCAATCCGGGTGTCAGGCGGCCACGACATTGGAGGCTACCCTAAACGGGGGTCACTCCTGGAATCGAATCTATCACGCACCAGCCAACACCACATTAGGAACGCCAGACTTTGTCAATGCCACCACCGGGTGGATGGTGGAATCGAATCACAGCACCATGAAGAGTGTTCTCTTACGCTCATCCGACGGGGGGAAAACCTGGACCCCGGCGGGCTCGCCTTCGTCACTGTTTCCCGGTAGTTTAGGGAGCGCCCTAGACTTTATTACGACCACGACCGGTTGGTTCTTGGTGGGAGGCGAGCCAGGGGCCGGCGCCCAGACAAAAACCTTGTATCAAACCACGAATGGAGGGCGATCGTGGGCCAAGATTGCACAGTCCGCTATTTTGGGATCTCCTTCTTCGGGGCCCGGCAGTTTACCCATTGGAGGCTACGTCGATCGCCTGGATTTTGTTAATAGTACCCTGGGATATATGGCATTGGCCAACGGACTTATCTACCGCACCAGGGATAGCGGCACGCATTGGGCGCCAATATGGTCGAAGATGTTCCCCCCGGCGACCGTCACGGTACAAAGTATGGAGTTCTCCAGTTCCGCCACCGGCTATATCCTCGCACAAGGGGGAGGGCAGCCAGGCGGAACCTTGTGGCAGACTACCGACGGCGGGGCGCGGTGGGTCGCGCTGTATCCTTCCACGAGGCCAAACGGCTCGGTGACTTTCACGACACGAGAAGTCGGGGCAGGGCTGGAGATGATGGGAACTACGTCGACGGTCCTGACCACTCAAAACGGGGGGGCCACGTGGACCGTAGCGAGCCAACCTCCGATACTGCTAGGATCCTTGCAATGGGGTGGCAATCGCACGTTATGGGGTGTTTCGGTGGGGGTCCATGGAGCGATTTATCGGAGTCGCGATATGGGTCGTGCGTTCCAGAAGATCGCGCTTCCTCGGTCTTATGTGGCACAAAGCGTATCGGTGGCGGCCTCCAATGAGCTGATAGCAGTGGTGTCTTCCACAAAGAACGTAGAAGTCATGACACGCGCCAACGGTCATTGGCAGGCCCTATCTCTGCCTTTTGCCCCGCGTCAGGCAACCGAACCAGCTCCTCAGAACATTTGGGCCATTGGCACGTCATTAAAGACCACCCTGGCCCTAAAAAACTTTCAGAAGCACCATAACAACCCCAAAACCGTAAAACTCTATGATATCCGCCACCCCCTTACTCCGTACCTGTATCACACGGTTAATGGCCGTACCTGGACGCGCTATTCACTCCCTGCAGGCTCTTCGGGGAATTCCGAATTTCCCATGGGACTAACCTTTCTCAGTGGCCAATTCGGGTATTTCTGGAATCAGGGAGCACTCTATGTTACTCAAAACGGCGGTATGACTTGGACGATCGAGACGGTTCCCAGTAGCATGGGGATCCAATTGGTCAGTTTTACCTCGCCCGCCGACGGCTGGTTGACGCCCGGATCTGGCACCCCTACCTATCACACAACCAATGGGGGGAGGAGTTGGTCGAGTTAGCGATGTTTTGACCCCATTACTGTTCGATCGGGGAGGCGGCCGTGGTCTGAAACGGTATAGTGCGTCGAACGTCGCTATCCCTATACCACCCATGAGAAACGCTCATTATGGTCCCGGCCTTCCAACGACCAGGATATGTCCCAACGCCCTATTTTAAAATGTTTTGATCCGTAAGAGCTCTCCTGGTCCTGGTAGACGAGATTATTGGGACAAGGCAAGATTATACAATTGGGGCAGCGATTGAATGAGGCGTGTCGGCGAACATGATGCCAAATTAAATGAAAGCATACTTAACCGGATGCGAATGACCATTAGAGGGAGTACTTTGCGGATGGCTCCACGCAGCAATAAGGGGGGGCCTCAAAATTGTAATCATGCTCCAGTAGGCTGGGAAAGGGGAATCCGTTGAACCCGTGGAGCCTGTCCCCAGAACTATGCCAGCAGGGAGAGTAGCGATCGCTTGGGTCTCCGCTTCCAATCACCACAGGCCCCTAGCACTGACGCGGTTGTCTTTGCACTGTTTTGCAGGCGCTTTGGTGATTCCGGATCCGATCGGGAACCCGGCTACTCGCAAGCGGGGGTCGTCGAAGCAATCATGATGAAACCTTAAATAGGCTTGCTCGTCTGTCACGACTTGTGGCGGAGTATTCACCAATCTCGTGGCCATGTCTCCATAAGCGTCGTGGTCACCCTCCCATCGCGCGCTAGTCATAGATTTTCTAAGCTCGCAAGACTAGTGTCCTAGGACATGCAGAATTTAAGATATCCCACCGTATATTTAATAGGATGCTGACCGTCCGAAGGAGGGAAGATCTTATGCCACAATCTGCGACTCCGTTCAATCTCCAGCCAGACTCCGTAGATCGTCCCATCTCGCAGGATGAGGTCCTGCACTGGTTAGAAGCCGGTCGTCTCAGTCCGGATGGCGCCTTGCGCCATCTCATCCGACTGGACAGTCGCACCGGCCCTATGGCAGTAGGTGCCGGACGTAAAAGTGCCCAACCATTGCCCAAGGAACGGGCTGACGCCATTCTGCGCGAACTGGACCAATTGGTTGGATTGTCGGGGGTAAAACTTCTGGTTCGCGAAATTCGGGCTTTCATCGAAGTCCAACAACGACGGGCAGAGTTCCATTTGTCGCAAGAATCCCATATGCTGCACATGGTATTTCAAGGTGCACCAGGCACTGGTAAGACCACGGTAGCCCGTCTCCTAGGGCAACTTTTTGAAGCCCTTGGAGTCCTACCGAAAGGCCACTTAGTCGAAGTAGAACGCGCCGATTTAGTCGGCGAATATATTGGCCATACAGCACAAAAAACTCGCGATGTCATTAAACGGGCCCTGGGCGGCGTAATGTTTGTTGACGAAGCTTATGCCTTAGCGCGCGGGGGAGAAAAGGATTTTGGCAAGGAGGCCATCGACACCATGGTGAAAGCCATGGAAGATTACCGAGGGGAATTCCTCCTCATACTGGCAGGATATCCCCAGGAAATGGCCCAATTTCTCGCGACAAATCCAGGCCTCTTATCCCGATTCCCAATTCACTTGGAATTTCCCGACTATAGTCCTCCGGAACTGGTGGCCATAGCCCGCGCCATGACCGTGCAACACCAGTATCACCTGAGCCCTGACGCAGAAGCATCGCTGTTAGCCTATATGGAAGAACACGCCCGCTATTGGCACACCAACGCAGGCAATGCCCGCATGATCCGCAACTTGTTAGAGCGTAGCATTCGACGTCAAGCAGTGCGTCTGGCAGATAACTTAGACCATGTCACTCGCCAAGACCTCATGCTCCTCACTTGGTCTGACATTGAAGGGGGGCTTTAGCCCTTTGGAAGCACTAGTGCTAGGAAGACCCAACGCAGGGAAGTCGCTGTTTTTGGTCAATTTTGCCGCATACCTAGGCCTCAAAGAAATTCGCGTAGAGGTATTAGATGGAGAAGGAAGAGCTCGACATCAACGCCTTTCCATTGAGCTAGCGCGCCGTCATTTGGTATCCCACACTCCGTATAAAACCACTGCGCTACAGACCATTCATGTCGACATCACGACAGCCAAGACGGCCCATCGTCTAACGCTGACGGATACCGTGGGCCTCACCGAGGAGATTTCTGGAGAGCTTGTAATTCGCCGTGCCATCGCGATCGCTCTCAGCCGCATAAGCCAGGGCCCTATGGTTCTGCATGTAGTCGATGCGTCGGCCGTGGGATATTCGGCTATCGAAACCGTCAGCCTGGTGGATGACGGGATCGCCCGCTATGCTGGATCCATTAGCACCTACGCCATCTTAGCAACCAAGATGGATAAGGAAAGTGCCAAAGCAGGCTTGGAGAGGATCCGGGAGCGATTTCAAGGCTACCCGATCATCCCCATTTCTGGAATTACTCGCCGAGGATTCAAAGACGTTAAAACCTTCATCCTTCGACACTGGCAATGAGGCTACTTTTCCTTGCCAATCGCGATGGTGTATCATGGGTCGTTGATCCATGGAACCCGAAGCGGAAGGATGCGATACCGTGATTGCGACTCACGAGACAATACTCACCGAAATACGGCCACTCTGGCACGTAGTGGAAGACCGCGTGGCACACAACGTCGCCCGAACCCTCGAAGCGTTCACAAATTCTGGACTCAGTACCCCCGACTTACAGGGTAGCACCGGTTACGGTTATGATGATCGAGGCCGCATTCTCCTAGACCGGGTGGTTGCCGAAATCATGGGTACCGAAGCCGCCTTAGTACGCTCGCAGTGGGTATCCGGTACGCATGCTATCAACACGGTGCTCCAAGCTTTGGCACCAACTACAAAGCGGTTATGGGTAGTGTCGGGTCCCATCTACGACACCATGGAACCGATCTTGTTTGACACCAGCAATCCTCTCAGTTTGCGGGCGCGGGGTATCGAAATCCGTTATGTCAATATCAATGAATGGGAGTCTCGGCCGAGTGAGGAGCCCTTTGCTGATGTCATCTACATTCAACGCTCGCGTGGATACCAATCACGCCCATCATGGGGGCGCGACAAAATTGCTCCCATAATTACGTTGGCACACCGTCACCAGGCTCTCGTCATCGTCGATAATTGCTATGGGGAGTTTACCGATACCGAGGAGCCGGGTCACTGGGGAGCGGACCTCGTGGTCGGTAGTCTCATGAAGAATCCAGGGGGAGGAATAGCGCCTACCGGCGCTTATGTGGCAGGAAACCAGCTACTTTGCGATCGCGTTGCCGATCAGCTGTTTGCACCCGGAATCGGTGGCGAGGTCGGCCCAACTGGGCCGTACCAAAGACTACTAGCCCAAGGCTGGTTTATGGCGCCAATGGTCGTGGGTGAGGCGCTGATGGGGGGTATTTATGCGGCAGCCCTGTTCCATCGAGCAGGATTCGAGGTAGATTCGGTGTCAGCTAACAAAAATGATATTGTCACCGCCATCCGTTTAGGGAACGCCGACCGAGTCAAAATTTTCTGCGCCGTAATTCAAGCGCATTCTCCCATTGACTCCACAGTCACACCCGTGCCTTGGAGTATGCCAGGCTATGCTGACCCGATTATCATGGCGGCTGGCGGGTTTGTCGCAGGGGCATCATTGGAACTTTCTGCAGATGCCCCCATGCGTGAACCTTACTGGGTTTATCTTCAAGGAGGCCTAAGCCGTTGGCACACTACTAAGGCCTCCCGTGTTGCATTGGAGGCCTTAGTAGCTGCGGATTAGCCCGACCACTCGACCGATCACGGTCATTCCCGGGTCGACGATTGGACTATACCGTGGATTCGCAGGAAGCAACCTCGCCGGGTCATGGGACAAGTCGATGTATTTGACTGTTGCCTCGTCCCCAATGAGGGCGATCACAATGTCGCCATTCTGTGCGGATGTCGTAGATTCCACAGCGACCAGGTCTCCTTCGCGGATTCCGGCATCAATCATCGAATCTCCAATGACGCGGAGCAGATAATCCGCTTGGGGGTGAAATAAAGTGGAAGGAAGCCGCCATCGTTCTTCAATATGTTCTGTGGCCAGAATGGGTTGGCCAGCCGTGATCTTACCCACCACCGGCACCGCTCCTACTTCTTGCGTTTCACCGGTCACAGACCAAGCACGCCGTTTCAAAGGAGGGTGGGTGATGCGTCCGTCTTGTTCTAGTCGTTTCAGGTAACGCGCTACGCTTGCAGTCGATTTAAGACCGACCGCTGCCCCAATCTCACGCACCGACGGGGGGTATCCATATCGAGTCAAATATTGTTGAATAAAATCAATGATATGCTGTTGATGATCCGCCGTAGGTTTGCGCATATGGGCCTCCAATTCAATTGTTAAACATTGTACCATACCAAAAAGGAGGCTAACAGCCTGTGCGATATGCTGCGATATTGTTGAGTCTAATATTCGCAATCACTTCCGGATGGATCTTGGCAACCCACAAGAGCCCACTTCTCCTCCTCGTGAGTGGGATACTATGGATCGGATCGTTTGGCCTCTTAGGGAGCATTTTGCGTCGCGCCTGGCTTGCGGGAATTCTGGTCACGGCGGCTGGCATCGCAATATTCTGGGGGTTTACAGGTCGATTAGGATTATCCGGGTGGCTGCTGCCCTTAGTTACGGGAACGATTGCCTCCATTACGGCATACCTGGCCCCCCATTCCGCGGGAGGCCAAACCATCCTGGGTAGATGGGATTTGGGCCGTGGTATTATTCTTTTTGGCATCCATAGCAGTGTCCTTGACCCAGGTCCATGTCTCAGGCCGTCTCGGCAATCATTTACTACTTTTGGTCGGTGTGTATCTGTTGACGCCGGTCATTGAGGTAGGCATCATCATTGTCCTAGTGCACCACAGTCGACAATACCCGGATTTTTTCTCGACCAATTATCCTCACTTCACTTGGTCCCAAGTCATTATGGGGTTGGGGACAGGTCTAGGCGCATCATTCCTCATGGCCGTCATCGTGGACGCAGAAAGTCGTCTCGGTCATGTCCACGTCAAATCGAACAACCCCTTTGTCTATGCGTCCGGACTTAATTTCCACGCCATCTTAGCCATGGTTTTAGTAGGAGCCGCCGTGGTATTAGCCGCTCCGGTCACTGAAGAAATAGTGTTTAGGGGCCTGGTATTTGGTAGCTTCATGCGCCGTTGGCCTTATCCCATCGCGTCTGTCGGGTCCGCGATTCTTTTTGGTCTAGCGCATATGGATCTCACCCTGTTGCTCCCTCTCACCATAGCGGGGATCCTGTTGAATGCGCTCTATCACAAAACCCGATCTTTAGTGCCATCAACCATTGCCCACGCCACGTTAAATGCTGTCTCCGTGTTGTTAGCGGTATT
>JAKAAL010000085.1 GCA_021802375.1 Bacillota bacterium
CCGTACTCGGCCCACCAACCGCCGCCGCCGTCATCCAAGGCTTCCCGGCCGGGATTGGGTTCCGTGTTGTGTTCGGCGTGGCCATGGTGATTCTAGCCTATGCCTTTGCCCTCAGTCGTGACCATTCCCATCGAAAAAATCTTCTTCAGGCCACCGAACCGGTGCCCATCGTCTTACCTCAACCCGTGTGGTCCCGGCTTCAATGGGGTCTGGCGGCGCTTGGATTTCGCGACGGTCTCCTATTCTTTGTACCCGGACTTTATCTCTTTATCGTGACCCACTCGGCCTTATGGTTAGGGTGGTATTTGGGACTGCAGGCTGGTGTGCAAACCCTGGTCTTCTGGTTTCTCGCACGCCACCCGCGCTTATCCTCTTCCCAAGGGCTATGGTGGCTGGCGCTTAGTCTGTCGGTGCTTGCTGGCCTACCATTTTTCTTGGTGCGCCCGGCCGTCGCCATATTTGTCTTAGGAATCCTGGTGGCGCTGGCCTACCCGATTTATAAGGTGCGGATTGAAGGGTTTACCCTTACGGTAATCCAGCGGGCTTCGGAAGATGCTAGTGAGCGGCTACGCATTACCAGTCTTAAGGAGCTCTGGCTAAATCTCGGGCGCATGGCGTCTTTTTTAGTGCTCATCTTGGCCATAGTGGCATTTCATCGGATCCCGTCCACCCTCACTGGGTCCTTGGTGGCATGGCCACTAACCACCCTATTGGTGTATCTAAGCTTTGGCCAGTTAGGCATGGTGGGCACGGAGCAGTAGACCCAGCTGGGCGCGGTCGGCCTATTTCACGTCCGCGGTCTCATCGGGCACCCCCGCTAGATTTCGGGATTCGGGGAGTGACCCAACACTGAACCGTGAGCATCGCGAAAGTTCCCATCCAGAACCCCAAAATCAACACGGCGGGGTAGCCTAGTAGATACCTGTTCCATGCGGCCGCTACGATCGATGCAGAGAGATGGTACGTAGCCCAACCGAGCACAACAAATAGCAGCAAGAGAAGAGATGGCCACAAAACAGGACCAGAGCCTAGCAGCCGGTACACCAAAAACGCCATACAGGCTTCTCCTAGCCCAATAATAAGAAGCGTCGAATTCAGGTGAGAGGTACCGACAACCGATGGATCCGCCCCAAACACGCGCCATGTCGTCGTGGCTAATAGTTCCATGCCGATGGCACACGCGCTAAGCGCGATGACACCCGCAATGAGCCCCCGTAGCATCGCACTCCCCTCCCCGACTCTCATCACAAACTACACGCTTCATGCCGCGATTATTAGATCATACGCACGATGGATTGTCAGGTGTACCGCGAACGTTCGGGGACATCCAGGAAAATATTAAGGGGCCTGGAATCTACTAGTGGGCACAGGGCAAGATTCTTAACAGTTGAGCGGCGAGGACGCCAGAGGGACTTTGGCTCCACACCCCGAAACAAGCCCGCCCAGCACGATAACCGAAACCAGAGGGTTTGAACAGTTTCCTTAAATGTTGTTTATATTTGTCTAATAATGTAAAATCATGATATGGAACGAAAATTGGTGAGTATTCACTAAGCTGCGCAATTTTTGGAGGTCACCCCGACGACCTTGCGTCGATGGGAGCGAGAGGGACGGCTCGTACCGGATGGACGGACTCGCGGCGGGGATCGGCGCTATGATCTGAATCGCTTGGGATCCGAGCCTCAAGGCTCGGACAATCCTGATCGCAAAACCGTGGCCTATGCGCGGGTGTCGAGTCCTGATCAGAAAGACGATCTCGACCGGCAAAAGCAAGTGCTCGAGCTCTATTGTGCTCGCCAAGGCTGGACCTTTGAGGTTATCGCCGACCTCGGATCGGGGATGAACTACCATAAGAAAGGCTTGAAACGTCTCTTAAATGACATCCTCGCCGACCGGATCGGTCGGCTGGTCGTGATCCACAAGGACCGTCTCTTACGCTTGGGTGCGGAGCTCGTCTTTGCGATCTGCGAAGCCCAGCACGTCGAAGTACTGATTCTCAATCAGGGCGAAGACACGACCTGTGAGGAAGAGTTGGCGCCGGATGTCTTGGAAATCATCACGGTCTTTTCGGCCCGACTCTACGGCAGTCGTTCGCGGAAGAACCAAAAATTGTTGGACGGCGTGAAACACACCGTCCAGGAGGCGTCGTCACGATTCTCGCCCATAAAATTGCCCTCGACTCCAACGATGTCCAGGAGACGTATTTCCGCAAGGCGGCGGGAATTGCGCGGTTTTCCTACAACGGGGCTCTCGCAGAATGGCAGAAGCAATATGATGCGTGGAAAGCCGATCCATCCTTGTCGAAACCCTCCGAACGCCATCAAAGGGGACCAGTTTCCCTGGATGTTGGAGGTCACCAAGAACGCACCGCAGATGGCGATCAGGCACTTGGGCCAAGCGTTCAAGAATTTCTTTGCGGGGTAGCCGAGTATCCGATGTTCAAGAAAAAGGGCCGACACGACAGCTTTACGCTGACGAATGATCAATTTGCCATCAAAGACCGGAAGGTGCATATTCCTAAATTAGGCTGGGTGCGCCTGCACGAACCATTGCGATTTATCGGAAAAGTGGTCGAAGGCACCGTGTCGCGGACCGCGGAGCGTTGGTTTTTGAGCGTCACCGTCGAAATTCCCGATGCCCCCAGTGTCCGCCGCGAAAACCAAGCAGTGGTCGGCGTGGATTTAGGCGTGTCGGCGTTGGCAACGCTTTCGACCGGCGAGAAGGTCGCGGGACCCAAAGCCTATGCCGCCGCACAGAAACAGCTCCGCCGGTTATCGCCGCACTTCAATCGTCAGATGGAGGACGCCAAAGTCCGCGGCGGGCTAAAGCCCGGCCAGCCGATCCCCAAAGGCATGCATATTCCCTTGTCCCAGAATATGCGAAAAACGCAGCAGCGTCTTGCTCGACTCCATGCTCGGATTGCGAATATTCGGGCCGATGCTTTGCACCCACTGACCACCGATCTCGTCCATCGTTTCGATGTCATCGCCATCGAGGATCTGAACATCGCTGGCATGCTCAAAAACCATAAGCTGGCTCGGGTGGTTGCCGACATGGGCTGGGGGGAATTTCGCCGCCAGTTGGAATACAAAGCCGCCCAGCGCGGCAAGACGGTCATCCTCGTGAATCGCTGGTATCCGAGCAGCAAGATCTGCTCGTCGTGTGGCGACAAAATGCCGAGCATGCCGCTCTCGGTGCGAGAGTGGACGTGCTCAGAATGTCACACACATCATGATCGCGACGTCAACGCGGCGATCAATCTAAAAAATGTGGCCGAGAGTTCGGTGAGGGGCTCCTCACCCGGGTCCGCCTGACGGCAGGCCTGCTCGGTGACTCGCTTGGGGAGCGTCCTCCGGTGGACGACCGGTCCTTGTGGCCCTAAGAAGCCGTGACGCGATGAACCAGGAAGGTGGCGACAGATTTGGTCAGCAATGAGCAAATTTGGATAAGCCCATCAGTACGGTAGATTCCCTTCATTATTTGGTTCCTCCATCCTTTCAGCGCAATAATAGCAGAATCTCAAGATACCTTACATCATGATCATTAACCCGAAAAATGTCCTCAAGCTATGGCGCATTCTCCAATTCACGATATAATTTTACATATTTCCAAATAATTCCATAGGAGGTTCCCTTGATGCATAATTTTTTCCGTCCGGCGGCCCTAACGACTGCTGCCGCCGCCACCTTGTTATTACTGGCGATTCCCGCTCAAGCTAATAGCCAATTTACGACAACGGCCAACCCCATCAGCATCGGTCCACCGCTGCGTCTACCGCAGACAACTCCGGTGATCGTATCCATCCTCAGCAACCATGGCTTTAATAGTCCCACTCCGGCCACCACGACAGTGACCCTGCCCCAAGGACGTTGGAGTGAGGTGGTGCTCACGGTTACCGGAACACAGACCGGGCGACAGTACGACCGCCTCTGCCAGATCTGGGCCGGGGGCACGCAAATCTTTAATGGCGTCACTCCAGAACCCACCCGGCAAGGCATCGCCTGGTCGGTAAAAAAAGATGTCACGGCATATCTTCCGATGCTGAAAGGATCGCAAAGCTTTACGACGGTGGTCGATAACTACGTCAGCTCAGTCGACAATGGGATCCCCAACATTTCGGCCACCTTGTCCTTTTATCCTGCGCATGGAAAGAGCGTGGATCCGAACCCCTGGCACCAAGCCGTCCCATCGAGCATCGTCCCGTTAAGCACCCAACCCGGGTCCGACACCCTCAACGCCGGGCAGACCTGGAATACCACGGTTAACCTCCCGACTAACGTCGTGGGAGCCACGTTGAATCTCAATGCAACCGCTCAAATTGGTGATGAGTTTTGGTGGGACAACCAACCGGCTTTTCGTGAAATCGAGATCTCGGTTGACGGCAAGCCCGCTGGCGTTGTCTGGCCGTATCCCTATATTTACACTGGCGGAGTCAATCCGTTAATATGGCGCCCGATCACGGCGATTCACACCCTAGACATGCCCGCGTATCACATCGATCTGACCCCATTTGCGGGCTTGCTCCATGGGAAGCAAACCCTATCGATCACCGTCTTAAACAACCAGGGCTACTGGCTCTTAAACGGTTCCCTACTCCTATATCAGCAACCCGGTGTAGTGACCTCGGGCGCCGTAACCACGGATACCCTGAAATTTCCCACCGCATTCACCAACGGCACCAAGGCCGGGCTCAGTTCGTCATCGGGGATTTCTCTACAAAACGAAACAGCCAATACCCAGTACCAAATCCAGGGTACCATTGACGGGCTTAAGGGCAGGCCGTTCACGGCGACGGTGTCGGGCACGATGAGCTTTTCCAACGACCAGACCAATACCACCCAAGATTTTTGGGGATTGGTGCACGGGGCCCAATATGTGACCACCACCGAATCTGTCACCGGCCACGGGGGCACGCAAACTCGAACGTCTCAAACCGCCTATACCATCGACTCGGGCGGAGGGTATTATCAACAAAGTTCTAGCTTCTTCCTGCCGGACAATGTTACCCAAAGTTTAAGCGTCAACCGGGAACAAAGTGGAAGCGGCGTACCCACTTATCGCAGTTCTCTCTACGAAAATATTCAAGGGTATGGCGTTTTGCAGCAAGGGAGCACCAATATCTCACAGGGTGCCACGACTGGCGTGTCGATGTTTCACGACTCCACCGGCTATCGTTACCATGCCTTCGTGATGGCGCGCGGAGGGATTTTGCTCATCGATCAGGTCGGCGCCACCGGACCCTCCCGCTAAACGCTCAGTGAGAATTCCGCCAGACCTAGCGACTCCAGTGGATGACATAATAACCCGTAGGGCCATCCTAAGGATGGCCCTACGGGTTCCTCACGGAGGATGCGGACTATCCGACACCGTGGCCCAATTCCCGGGCACAGTTGAGAAAAATGGCGCCAACCGGTCCGATTTTTACCTTGGTAATCCAGCCAGGCAAAAATCCGAGTCTGTTCCAATTCTCAGCATGGCATCAGGATGGCCCCACGGAGCTCCTTAGAATTCTTCACAATTTCTCTGAGATTTGATAATAATATTTCTTGACTGCCAATTGATGACCTCCCCATATCCGCCATGATCCCACGAATTCTATAGCCAGGTGGGGCCGATCAACGCGTGATTCAAATCGACCCGTCAACCTGCGCGGTAATAGGCCACCACAATCCACTCCAAGGAGGCTTTGGCATGAAATCTCTGGTAAAGGCCACCGCTACGGCGGTGGCAGCAACCGGTATTCTCTCGTTATCACTTCTGGTACCAATCGGAGGCGTCGCCAGCGCGGCCACGACAGCGAGCCTACCAGCTACCATGCACGTCGTATCCCCGTCTCGCATCACGTCGAGCCACCTAGTTAAGGATCTTAGTCCCAGTACTCCGTGGCATCTCGGGTTGGTGCTCCCCTCGAAAAACCCTCAAGCACTGAGCGCCTTTGACACCGCAGTCAACACACCTGGGTCTGCGCGGTATCATCATTACCTAAGCCATGCCGCCTTGATGTCTCGATTCGGTCCTAGTAGCGCCGACCTCGCGGTCCTGGAGGGATATTTTGCCGCGCACCGTCTCAAGACCTCCATTACTGGCCAAGTTCTGTCCGTATCCGGTTCGGTTGGACAAATCGATACCATATTCCATACCCGACTAGCTCAGTATCAGACAGGCAAACAAACCTTTTGGGCTCCCGATACAACCATCACTATTCCAAGACCTCTACGCATCGCGAGCGGAATCACGGGACTTTATCGCGCTCTGCCGGTACCCCAAGCCATCGCCCACCCATTTTCCACGAAAGATCTCGTGACAAACACCGCGAATCAACATAAATTGCCTACCGGAACCGAGACCACCGCTAGTTCTGGAGGGATGACCGTGACCGCCCAGATCTTAAGCAATGGTTCGCGAACACCCGGCATGGCGGTGCGCTATCTTATTACGGCGACCTATAATGGCCAGCCAGACACTAGTGCCAGTTACAGTAGCCTCTCTGGGTCATACCAGGGCGCCTCGTCGCTTGTGGACTCCAGCCTCACCAACCCAGACGGCCAGTTTCTGGTAGACTTTAGCCTCTCACAACAACAGACCGTCAGCCTCAATCTCACCGTGAGTGACGGCGTGCACCAAGTCACCGTTCCCTTACCGGCCGCCAGCTTCGTTGGCCCCCCGGCGGCGACTACATCGACCCTCACCTTATTTGGCACTCCCGGTCAGGTCATTGCACCATGGAATCCTTCGTCGAATCCCGTGACCCGGGCATTTGGCGGCACCACACTCTCCAACGAAACGAGCGTGCATGGTCCAGCTGCCCTCGCGGTCTATACGCTAGGCGATGTCACCACCATTTCACAGTCTGATGTCACCCACTTTGCGGCACAATTTGGACTCCCGGTGCCTAATGTGTCCGTCGCCTATAGTGGACCCAACGCGTGTACTGCAGCGAATCCTGCATGTACCGCCGCAATGGTCCCGATTGAAGAAGAACTTAGTCTAGACCTTCAGATGATGGAAACCTCCGCTCCGGGTTCGAACATCCAAATTTACGAGGCAGGGAGTCTTCGTAGCGCATTGAACCAGGTGCTAACCCAGGATACCGCCCATGTCTTTAGCATTAGCTATGGAGAAGGCGAAATCCCCGAGCAACAGTACTTGGCGACAGCCCAGCAATCGTGGGACATGCTGGCGCAAGAGGCCAACGCCGAAGGCATCACGATTAGTGTATCGGCCGGAGATAGCGGGGCGTACGAAGGGGCCTTGGAAGGCAACAACACCCCCATGCTGTCCTATCCCGCCAACAGTCCCTACGTGAGTTCTTTGGGAGGACTCGAAACATCCGTCAACCCCTTAGGACAAATCAACCAAAATGCCATGTGGGGTGGCAATATTGGGTCTGAGCTGTCCGCTCCCACATTACTGAGCTTCTTATCGATGGAGAACATGATAGCCGGGGGCGGATATAGTAAAATCGAGCCGCGTCCGGCCTACCAAAAGACGTTTGTACCATCCAGTGTCGGCCGGGGTAATCCCGATGTGTCGTTTCCGGCTTCCGTCGTCACTCCCGGATACTTCGCCTATTTTGCCAATGCCCCATTCCTGTTCGGGGGCACGAGTGCTAGTGCTCCCCTATTCGCGGGCTTCGTGGGTGACTTAAACCTCGCCAGCGGGCAACGCCAAGGCAACATTAACCCCATGCTCTACCAGCTCGCGGGGAGCAATGCCTCGCCGTTTTTACCGGTGGCTTACGGCAACAATGGCGCCTATTCGGTCACAAAGGGGCGCTACAACCCGGTAACCGGACTCGGGCCGGTTGACCTGAATCAGTTGTTAAGCGACCTCCCGTAACCACGGGTAAGGTTCCATCTCTCTACCATTGAGGGTCCCCGGCCGGATCGGGGGCCCTCATCCATGTAATATCGCGGGAGGCCTCCCGAAGATGATACAATCGATCTCATAAGAAAGGATGTGGGGACATGCGTATCCAGCGCTACCGTTATGGGGGGCACTCTCCGTCGCAGTTCATCGATCTTCGGATACCAGAAGGGCCCGGACCCTATGCCATCATTATGTTGATCCACGGCGGATTTTGGCGTGGGGAGTACGATTTGAGCCTAATGGACCCCATGGCTTTTGATCTCACTCAGCGCGGGTTTGGTACTTTAAATCTGGAATATCGGCGGACCGGTGAGGCGGGAGGCGGTTGGCCCGGGACCTTCCTCGATATTGTAGAGGCTCTAAACCACGTACCCAAGCTGGCTCAGGATCAAGCCTTGGACCTCTCACGATTGACCCTACTGGGCCACTCGGCGGGCGGACACCTAGCGCTTTGGGTGGCCGGCCAACACAATATGTCTCCGGCTTCTCGACTTTCTAGCCCCAAGCTGACCATCCCTATTCACCGTGTCATCAGCCTCGCAGGAGTGACCGACCTTCTTGCCATGTATCAGGTGCTGCATGGGTCCTCCCCAGTCGGCGAGCTCATAGGCCTCGCACCCGATGAAGACCCGGACCGCTATCGCCAGGCGTCACCGATCGCCTTGTTACCACTGGGTGTCCCCCAAGTGCTCATTCACGGGACTGAAGACAATCGGGTGCCCATCGAGCAAAGTCGCGAATATCGGCGCCAGGCCGAGAGCCTTGGAGATCCTGTACGACTCATTGAACTACCGGGTGTGGACCATTTTCAAATTATTACGCCCGGTACCTCAGCATGGGACACCGTGACGTCGGTGCTCCTTGAATGACGTCTCGGCCCCTCACACAAGCAAGTATGATTCAGAAGATGCCGCGATCGATTCCCCAGGTCTCTGGGAACGAGCCTCTAGAATCTTGGCCACGGCCACCAGTACTCCGCCCTGCCACAAGGGCCCTAACAAACTGTTGACCGCAAACGTGATACCAGGCCCGCCGCCCAATGGCGTTTTGAGCATTGCGATGACGGCTACCACATTGCCAAAGAAACCGATCACCCCAATGCCTAATCCGAGATAGAATAGAATCTTCGATATAATCATTGATCTGTTTCCCTTTAATTTTCTCCATTCTGTGTTCATGATCGACGTGATGACGAGGATTGCTATCCCCATCAACCATGGCTTGCTCGAGGGCAAATCTGGGACGACTCACTCTCCCGGCGCAATTTCCCCGGTCAACACCCACTCCGCGATATCCCGAATCACATCTTCTGCCACCTCTCCCGGAATCGCATAGGTGCTGGGCGTTGCGATGACGCTATCGGTGTGCAAAAAACAGTGGTTGAGATGAGCATATTGCTTGAATTGGGCCTTCGGCAAGTTTTCGGCAGATTTTTTTCCATAAGGCAAAATCCTCGGCGGTGACTTGATAGTCGGCATCCCCCCACAGCACCAGGAGAGGTCGGGCCGAGCCCGCTACTGTGAGACCCGGATCATAAGACGCGAGATCGCGCCAATAGCTGGCAGGCACCCCCAATGCACGCCATGTGCTTGATTGCTCCGGATCCAGAGCCATGGAGCGAATTTTCCGCGCCTCGGTGTCCATGGCTTGGAGTACGTTTTTTGCTTCGACCGGAGTTTCGGGTAAGCCTGCCACATACGCCACTTGTTCCTGAATGATGATGTCCAGGGGACGAAAGCTTGCAGCCCACAGGATGGCTCCGGCCAACTCCGGAACGAGATCGAGGATGCGCGGCATAAGATAGCCGCCCAGGCTAGGCCCGAGCGCATAAATAGCTCGCGGTTCAATCCGTGGGTCCTCTCGTAGATAGGCGACCGCATACGTCGCATCGGCAATGGTTTCATCAAAGACCGTGGGATCCGAGAGCGCTGCCATGGCCCCGGGATACACGTGGGCCCGCTTATCATAGCGTAGGACGGCGATACCACGGGATGCCAGCCCTAAAGCCAGGTCTCGAAATGGCTTATTGGGTCCAATGGTTTCGTTCCGGTCATTGGGACCAGAGCCGTGTACCAATACGATGGCGGGAAACGGTCCCTCTCCCCGAGGCCAGGTCAGTGTGCCAGGTAACTGCCATGGGTCGGTTCCAACGATACATTGCTCTTCAACAAAGTGCACGGTATCCATGTTTGTCCCCCCTTTTTTAGATCATATCGTTTCACTGGCCCTGGCACTAGTCGCGTGTGATGCGCCGGTCCTCCGCCGCATTGGGGACTACCCAGACCGCCGTGCCATAAGCCGCCACTTCACTCATGGTCTGTCCCAGCTCAGATGAGTCAAAACGCATGCTGACCACAGCATTGATCCCTAATGCCGCCGCATTTTCTCGCAGTCGCTTGAGGGCATGTTAGCGCGATTGTCCCAACATTTGAGTGTACTCTTTGATTTCCTCACCTCCCAGGGACCGAAGTCCGGCCACCATATTTCCCCCGAGACCTCGACTGCGTACGATGGGTCCCCACACGGTTCCAAAAGTTTTTTCTATCACCATTGTCGGTACTTCAGGTGTCGTTACGACAGTGACTT
>JAKAAL010000086.1 GCA_021802375.1 Bacillota bacterium
GGGGTTTAGGGTACCCCGAGTCTATTCGCACCTCATTCAGTGGTCAATACGAAATTATGGGAACATTCAATCTCACAAACTTAAGCTGCACCCTTCTGCGGTGATCACCACGTCGGCGCCATACTCCGAGCAGGAAAGCCACCCGATCCAGTCGTCAAAGCCGAGAATTCGAATTAGGCGCCGGGAAAGAGGAGTTTGGCCAACACGCCGAGGGCCATCACGGCGATGAGGCCGATGGACCAAACCCATTGGCGTTGGAGGGTGTTAAAGTGGCGATCGACTGCGTCAAAGCGGTGATCCATGGACGTTTTTAAGGCGTCCAGATCTTGTTTGACATCATCAATGCGGGCGTTGGTATCTCGCTTAACGGTTTGAATTTCTTCATGCAGGTCCTGCTTTACGGCGGCTAGCTGTCCTTTCAGGTCATCAAGCCGTTGCAAAATGAGCCAGCTGACGCTGACTTTTTCGTCGGGACCCGTGACACCTTGAGGTGCCGTCGGCTGTTCTTCGGCCATGGCTATGCCGCTCCTTCGTTTTTTCATAGTCTACCATAGGCGCATCCGCAGCCCACAGGGTGGAGGGAGGCATCGCACGGGCTTGTCAGCGGTATCGTTGTTGAGCGGATAACTGGCCGACGTCGTTTAGAGGTATTCAGTTTCTTCCGTGGTTGGGGTGGTAGCATGCCAATGGCAGGCGATGGACTCCAGCAGGAGGGTGGTCCCTGTTCGGCATCGGCGACCCCTTCAAAGTGCTTCCCAAAAAGTTTCTTTTTTACCGTCGTCCCCTGTTCTCGTTCTCGAGCGATCTTCCGTTGGAGGGTGTGACCAGGTAGCCCGAACGCATTACTGCGCTCGGGCTACCTCAGAACCAGACGAGCACGTGTGCGCGCATCCGGCTCCAACAAGTGTTATCCAAGTCAGAAAGGCGTAGGTCTCGCTACTGGGGCAAGCGTTCCATTACCTCCGAGGGGCGATTAGGCCCCGCCGGACTACCGGTCCGGCATTGGCGCACCGCCCAATATTGGGACTGGGCCGCTCGGAGGACTAGGCGAAGAAGACGCAGGTAAACTCTTAATGCGGTCAGTATGGGAACGGTTCCCGAAGTGCGGAAAAATGCCGAGAAACCGAAGAGGCCTGAACGAAAATTCTCAGATTGTTGCGTCCGCCCCGCAAACAGATACGGGTAAGGATTGGGCATACCGTGGGAAGGTCAAGACGTCGGAAAATTGGCTAAAGGGGTGGCCGTTAACAGGAATAGCGAGTTAGGCTCCATTTGGGGGCTTCGCCCAGCGTCAACAGAGACTCCTCGATCTCTGTAAGCATTGCTATAATCAGTCTCCTGTCACCGTTCAGTCGTGCCTATTTCGTGGAGTCTCAGACCTCAGCGTCCCGGAAGACGTATAATACGGGCAAGAACGCGCCGTTTTACCAAAAAGCCAGTTGGGCCGCTATTCGGGCTCATATCCGAATCGACAGACCGCGCTAGGCACCGCGTGTCACCCCCCGGACCATCCTCGGGGTAGAGAATTTCTCTGAGAATCCTCGGTCACCGGTTACAAAATGCAGCAGCGTGCCGTCTTTAGAACAGGAGGGAATACCATGCGAAAAGCGGGGAAGGTTTCGCCGATTCCCTTACCGCGCTTCGACCAGTTGTACCACCAGCATTTTGAGGCCCTGGTCGCTTACGCGTCTCGATTGTTGGACGGTGAACGATCGCGAGCCGAAGACGTGGTTCAAGAGGCGTTTGCTCGCCTGATGCAAGCTCCGCCGGAAGATATGGCATTGACTGCGGGATGGCTTAGGGTGGTGGTCCAACACCTGTGTTACGACCTGTTTCGTAAGAACAGCCAGGAGCGGCACTGGCAAGAAGGCTTGCCGGCGACCGAGCGTGGGTTGGCCCCTTCGGCCGAAGAGGTTTTCATTGAAAGCGTCGATCGCGACCACATCGTCCGTTCTCTGCGAGGACTCGACCCTCGCGAATCCCGTGCGTTGTGGCTCCGCCACACCGGCTATCGATATCGTGAAATTGCAAAGGAATTGGGCATTGACCCAAACCAAGTGGGCATGGTGCTGTTGCGGGCGATGAAGAAACTGAAAGCCGCATACCACCAAGAGGAGGAGTTGGCGCATGGAGAGGATTTGCCCAGAAGAGGTCACATGGTTGAGATTTCTGGATCACGAAACGACGGACCAAGAAAGCGCCACATTGGCGGATCATCTTAAGATCTGCAGGCCTTGCCATACGCTGCTTTTAGAGGTGGGTCAGACGGCGGGATGGACGGCGTCGATCATAGAGGACTGGATCCAGGAGCTGCCCACCCAACGATCTCGAAAAGTACGCTTCCGACAAGGCTGGGGCTCCGTTCAGGGCCTCGTGGCCTCGCTGCTGGTCGTGGGTCTGACCTTGACGGCGATACCTACTACCCGACATGCCCTTGCTGCCTTAGTCCAATCGTTTCAATTTACTCGCGTGGCCACGGTTACCTTGACCTCGCAGCAAATCAATCAGATTGCTAACCAACTATCCCAAAGCGGGACGGTGAGCATTCAGCACTACGGATCGATTAAAGTCGAGGGCGTTCGGAGTGTGCCCAAGACCGTGCCTTTGAGTCAAGTAGCCGGTCAGTCGGGGCTCCCCTACGAATGGCCGCAGGCTCTGACCGGCCCTGGAGTTTCTGCCCAAATCACCGCGCCTGAGCAGGTGGTGCTAACGTTGAACGTGAACGCCATTAACCAGCTCATCAAAGATGAGGGAGGCGGCCAATTCTTTCCGCAGAATGTGAGTGGGATACCTATCACCGTCAGCGTTCCAACGACCGTGAACATTGCGGATGGACCAAGCTCGGATAAAACTTCCAGTCGTCAAAGCACCGGTCAGTACGACCTGACCGAAACCGGGACGCCTTCAATTTCGGTCCCTGGGTCGATCAACGAGCGTCAAATCGCGACCGCCATCGCCTCTCTGCCGTTCTTACCGCAATCCCTGCAGGAAGCGTTGGTGCCGCTCGAGCACAATCTGTCAAACACCGTGGTCATTCCGACTTTCGGGAAACCGGGCCATGTGACGGTTCAAGGCCAATCCGGAGTGCTCGTTACCCTGCCTGGAATGAGTTCGAGTATGCGTACGGCGATCTGGGTTCGCGACGGGGTGTTTAACCAATTCTCCTACAACGGGCCGATGAGTTCTAAAAAGTTTGTCCAAGAGGTTCAACAATGGTTCCCCTAAAGGTCTCAGACTCTCCTCCCAATGCCATCGAAGCCGTCGGCTTGAGCAAGCGTTACGGTCGCGTCATGGCCTGTCAAAACGTTAACTTGCTGGTGCGGTCGGGAGAAATCTTCGGATTCTTGGGCCCGAATGGCGCGGGAAAGAGCACCGTAGTGAAAATCCTGCTAGGGCTGGTGCCAGCGAGTCAAGGCACCGCCCGCCTTTTGGGTCGATCGTACAAGGAGCGGGAGGTGCATCGCCGCATCGGGTATTTGCCGGAGCTATTTAGGTATCCGCCCTGGCTCACGGTGCGCGAGGTGGTGACTTGGCACGCCCGTCTGGCCAGGGTCTTGCGACCAGGCCCGGCCGTGGCCGAGGCGCTTATCACGGTGGGGCTCGGCGATCGTTCAGACGTTCGGGTGGGCACGTTGAGTAAAGGA
Source organism: Bacillota bacterium (assembly GCA_021802375.1). The sequence goes on from JAKAAL010000086.1 coordinate 3,645, forward strand.
CTACAGCAGCGGTTGGGGTTGGCAGTAGCCATCGTGGCCGACCCCGACCTCCTGTTTTTGGACGAACCGACGTCGGCGATGGACCCGGTCGGTCGCCATGAGGTCGGGGTGTTGTTGCGCCAGTGGCGGGCCAGGGGAAAAACCGTCTTTTTGAACAGCCACTTGTTGGCCGATTTGGAGGGGCTCTGCGATCGGGTAGCGCTCATCGACCGCGGACAACTCCTCGATACCGGGGGGCTGAGCGACGTCTTGGCGGCCAGTGCGGCGTACGAATTCGCCACGGGACCGGTGCCTTCCGCCTGCCTCGAGGAATTAAGGGCCCAGGGAATCGCAATCGAGGGCGCGGATGGGCGATGGACCTATGCCGGACCGCGCGACAAGCTTCCGCGAGTGCATCAGATCTTCAGCCATCACGGCGTCGACGTGTACGAGGTGGTTCCGGTTCGGCAGTCGTTGGAATCGTGGTTTTTGGCCAGTTTGCAGGAGAAGGAGGTGTCGGGTGATGATCCTGATCGTGCGTCTGACCATCTGGGAAACTTTCCGTCGTAAGGTCTTACTCTCCAGCCTGGTAATGACCGGGGTGTTTTTGTGGTTGTTTTGGATGGAGGTCTCGCATGAGCCGCGCTTGGCGATCACCCAAAATCCTTTGGCGGATGTGACTTCCGCCGTGGCCAATCTGGGACTGGGTGCCTTTTTCTGTTATGTGGTCATCGCGTTCTTCGCGATCTTCTCGGTCAGTGGAGCCATTTCGTCGGAAATCGAAAGCGGAATGCTGGCCGCGGTGGTTCCTCGGCCAGTCTATCGCGCGGAAATCGTTTTAGGCAAATGGGTGGGATTTGCCTTGGTGCAACTATGCTACGTCTCGTTCTTGTTTTTTCAGCATGGTGGTCGTGATCGGTGCCTTTGACGCCCGAATCTTGCCGCCACCGGCGGCGATCGTCGCAGCTTGGGCTCTGTTTGTTGGAGAGGCCTGGATATTGTCGGCAGTGGGACTCTTGGGTTCGGTGTTGCTGCCCACCTTGACCAACGGGATCACTCTGGCCTTGGGCTTTCTTGTGGCTTTCTTAAGCGGGGGACTCGCGCAAATTCCCGTCGGTCAATCGGCCGTGGTCGACCGCATCGCTACCGTGATGGACCTTCTCTTGCCTACCGATGGCTTGTACCGTCGGGCGGTCTTTGAAATGACGCACAACAGTCAAAGTCTTATCGCTCTCAACGTATTGGGGCCATTTGGGGTGTTGAAGGTACCAAATGATGCGTTTTTGGCGTACGCTTTGGTTTATCTGGTGGGGGTGCTGGCTTTGACCGTTCGATTTTTCCAACGTCGAGACATCTGAAGACGAAGCCCAGATTAGAGAGGTTTGTGGAAACCGAGCATGGTGGTGTACTGAGGCGCCGTCAACCGAAAGGGGCGGCCAACTGAGCGACAGACCTCCTATACCACGGTCACAGTTTCCTAATCGGTAACCCGGTTTTGGGGTAACCGTACACTTGCAGACTTGAACGAGTGCGTATTGGACGCAAATGTGGGGCATGGTAGGTCTCGCCACAGGAGCGACGTGAGAGGAACCCAGCGACTCGTCGCGCGAGAATCGTATTTTCATGGTTCGTATCCGGAGGGGAGAGGATAAATCCGAGATCATCCCGAAGCGACCCCCTAGAGACCTGGTGCATAAGTCCCAAAACCCCGGATCGAGAACCCTGAAACCCGCGTGGTTGTGATCCCTGAAACATGGGTTTTTGGGTTTCGCACCAGGCTCATAGTTTCCCATGGGGCCCCGCCCCGCCGCATGAAAAATACCCGGTGTTTCACAGACGATCCAGCGCTCCGCTCGGCAGGGACCGCCTTCTGGCCGGTCGAATACCCGAGTGCGCTCTCATGGGGAGGCCGATTCGGCTGTGGTCTCACCCGACCGCACCATAGTTTGACTCGGAGTGCCATGGGGATCTCACCTTGGTGTGAGCCGTTGGCGGAGCCCGCGGAACAGCATCATTTCTTTCTTCCACGCGGGGCAAAGACGTACTGAACGGTGGTCATCAGCCAAAAACCCCTTCATCAAATCATTGAAGGGAAGGTATCAACTCTTGGGTCCCACGTTCACGGCTCGCTTTTACCCCTCGAGCCACAGGCCGAATCTTCCGTTTAGACGGTCTGTTCGGTTCTTTGCTTACCCTGACACCGTTGGAGTGTATCCTTTGAGGAATTGGGCCGTGGAATTGTCACTCGGATGGCGCTTTCGGTCATGGCGGGGATCGGGCCGGATCTGTCGAGTGGGTTTGATTGATTAGCGTAGGCGAAGTTTTCAAGGCAGTATCGGCAGTATGGAGCTACCAAAGCAAGGCGTATGGCGTCGAACTCCATCGACGCCGAGCCGTGCCCTTTTAGCACAGGGCGGTAGGAAATGTCGCCTGAGACAGCGGCCTCGGCTAACGAGGGCTGATGGTCGGAAAAAAAGGCCTTGGCGCCTTGACACGGTATGGATGGGAGTCAGGGGGGATGCTCTCCGCTTCCTTTCCGAGTCTCCTCCCCGAGAACGGACGCCTTCGCCTCCAGGCAAGTCGCGGTATGCCAAATGGCCCGGTTGTTTCATGGAACGGAACCGACGCGAGCCAGGCATGCATTGGCCCTTCTAGAACGGAGGCGCCGAGGGGAGGGACATGGCCAGTCGAAGGTTACAAGATATCGAGGGCAATCCCTCTTGCGGCCAGTATCTTAGATTTTTGGCGATCGCGGAGCGCTTGTTCAGGACTCCCATGGTGTGGCCCATTGATTTCGACGACCTTTTGGATGGCGAGAGAATGCCGATCGACGATCACGAAATCGCAGTGCGCACGCCAGGCAAATCGTCGGTCTGCCACCGATAGGGTATCGAGGTGGCTTCGGCCAATGACGTCAATTAATCCCATATGGGCGGAGATTAGATAGCGATCCGGGGGGGAGATCCGTACCAGAGCATGATAGGCTTTCACCTCCAGGGCGGAGGCAAGCCAGGGGTGATGGTGGAGCAGCGGGTAAACCCTCAACTGGGGATGACGGGCCATTTGATAGAGCGCGCCCGCGCCGGCGACAAGGCCGGGAAGGAGCAATTTCCAGAGGGGAATGACAGGAATCATCCCAGATGCCTCCTATATATTCGGCACTAAAGAATTGAAACGTACTCCTTGATGAAGAAGGCCAAGGCACTCAAATCTGGTCGGCACCAGTATCAGATCTTTAATGCCGGGTATATAGCATAAAGATCCCCGAGGAAGAGGGTCATGGACCCCGTTTACACCATTTGATGGGCTGATGGGGTCAAGCCACCCGCTTCAAGCCACAACGTAAATGGGCACATATCCTGAGTTCTGTTTCGCCTTAATGCTTTCTACAAGCCGCCTGCCATCGTATTGCTGAGCTATCCGAATTCCATCGAATGAAATCTATCCTGATGGCTATCGTCTCTTATCGGCTGACAACCAAACAAATGTATTCTATCATAAGTTAACGATGTGGGGGGCAATAACCGAATAATTTCGGACATAGGGTGGGAAAAGATACCTGGATCCCGGTCGGCGAGCACGCGATGATATTCCTATGAAAAATACCTATCGATTGCGCAAAGATGACGTCTGGAACGAAATGCTCGTGTCCTTGGTGCCGAGTGAGACCTCGCCGAATTACTGGGTCTCGGCGCACGATCTAGGACCTACATTGGAACAGTGGCTTGACGTGGTCACGGATTCGCCCAAAGAATCCGTGGCCGCTTATCCCCACTACCTCCAGTGTCGGATCGCCGAATGTGAGCGCTGCCATACGATCCGAACCAAGGCTTTAGCCTTCGTGAACCGTTACGGCCCCGGAGATTTAGAGAGGGTGCCGGTGTTGGGCGGACGCATCATGCGAGGCTATGCGATGCAAGGGGCCTTTGCCTCGGCTCAGAGCCGAAGCCGGCAAGTGCCGCTGGAGTTGTTCTTATGGGCGGCGTTTTTGCTCTCGTGCCAGTGGAAGACAGTGGAAGCCATTTGGCGGACGGCCGATCCTGACCTGCGCTATCCGTTGATCCAACAACTGGTAGGAATGGACGGCGAAGACAACGCACGCTGGCGTGCTCTGACCCAAGTCGCGGCCCGCTTGCTGTGGATAGCGCCAGGCCAAGGAGAGAATCAACACGAAGGCTACGGGGCTCCAGAGTTCTTCTGGCAGTGGCCAGCGATGTTGGAGAAGATGGCTCGTGATCTCGGCCATCCACCGTTTCGCGTTCGCGATTGGTTTTCAGCGCAAATCCCAAAGATACCCGAATATGTTCGCCAGGGTTGTCTGGGCCAAGCCGAGGGTGACCATCTGACCGAGACGCTTCAGCAATCGCTGGCTACCGATGGGGCCACGGCCGCGGGATACGATGTGCGCGACAATACCTTGAACCCAACGCTGTCTCTGGCAGGATGGGGGCTTCAGGCCAAGGTCGTGGATGGGCCGCAGACCGTGTTGGCTGAAATGGAGGTGGCGACGACCTGCCTTTGGCAGCGCGTGGAAGGGGAATTCGCTCGGCAATTAGTCACCGGGAACGGGATACCTTCCGCTTGCGAACATTGTGCCCGCCCGTTTATCGAACATCGGGGCCAGGTCGGTCGCCCTCGCCGTTTTTGTACTAACACCTGTCGGATGGCCTGGCATCGTCAAAAGGGCTGAGTCGTCTCGCATTCGTGGTGCCAGCACGCCAAGACGACGGCAAGAGGTTCAGCGCATGCGGCACCACTGGAGAGGGCTACAACAGAAATCTGACAGCTTCAACGGTCTTTGACTTGGGATTAAGGAAAAAGTCGTGCGTAGCCATCATATTTGTACTTAACGAAGCGTCTTCGTCGCTGCCGGCCAATTCGTATCCTGCTGGATCCAGCCATCTGATGGACGTTTTATCGTGGACCGGTAAGACACGCCAATTCCGGATTTGCGCTTTAGAGAAATCTCGGTGAAGGGTCACGGTAAAAACGTTTTGGAGCACGCGATCACTCGAGATTGCTTCAAATGTGGACAACGCTCGTTCGCGATCGGCAGACCATTGGCTGATGGACCGAGGGTCCAATACATCTTCCGGCGGGAGTGTGGGAACCGTAGCGTAATATGCTTGTGCTTTGTGTTCCGCCGCATCTCGAGTCAACACCGAATCTAACCGGTGCGCTAGGATCCATGCGGCTACGGGATCGGTTGTACCCCACGTGATGAGTTCTTTAAGCCAAAACACTATCCAGGGCAGGCCGGTCCTCGGCCAATTTTCGATGCTCGTAGGAGTCATTTGCCCATCGTTGACGTCGTCTAATATCAGACCAAGAATAGATCCGAGTCCCCAATTAAACCGATACTCAAAGTTAGTCTTGACAAAGTCTATCCATTCCGAAGCTCCGGTGGGTTTCGGTTTACGGAGGGCTTTTTGAGGATTCAACCACCATTGAAGAACATCTTGCCAGTGAGGTGGATTGGATGCACGGCCAATGGTATCTTCTAGTTGGAACTTTTTCAACGCACCAATTTGTCGAACGGTTTCAGTGATATATTGGATTCGCTCGTCGATGGACCAGGACGCATACTCATGCCCAGTCATTAGATGGGCCTGGATCGCCCGGTAAGATTCGATGATTGGCTTGCCAAAGCGCGGAGCTACCGTGGTACGGTAAAGCTTACGCCGAGTGGATGGACCGGGGCAGCTGCGTTCTTGAACAGCCCCCCCTCGGGTGGCAAAGAGTTTTTGCCATCGGTCGGTTTCTCTGATCAGGTGATGGGCGTACGTTCGCTGCCAGGCCTTAATGAGGTAGTCTTCGAGTTCAGCCCTGTTAAGTGGGCGGTCGATTATCTCTTGTTCTACGATGATGGCAAGAAGGAACCCGTCCAAGGAATCGAGAGATTCTTCCGCATCCTTTGAGGAGATGGGCTCTTGAGCGGAGACCTCGCGGTTTACTGAACTACTGAGGGGCACCGTTTTCTCTAACCAGTTCGCGAATTGTTCTTCCGACCTGTCATTGCCGAAGAGGCCCCATTGTTGCCAAATGTCGTGGAGCAGTGCGCCGAGCGGACTAAGTGAAGGGGTTTCCTCTTGATCTTGTTGCTCGCTAACCATCGAGCCTATGAGTGCGTGATAAGCATTGCGTTCTCTTTGGAACTGGGACTCTGGAGGATGGTTCTCCAAAACCACCAACGTTCGACCTTCGGTGCTCCATCCTGGCCGTCCGGCTCTCCCCGCAAGATTCTTAAATTCGGACGTTGGAATCGGCGGTCGGCCTCGATAGAGCGTTGGTACAATCACGGTCTCGACTGGAAGGTTGACGCCTTCCGATAGGGTGGAAGTCGCAAGAATCACGTGAATCACGCGCCGCTCTATCAGTTGTACCATTTTTCGGGCTAATAGGCCTGGCATCTTGCCGTGGTGGACGGCAATTCCGCGTTCGAGCAATCGATATTCGTTTGAATCCCGTCCAAAGTAATCCTGACACACGGCAAGAGAGTCTTCGAATAGCTCTTTTAAATCATCATCCGTGGGTGGTGTGAAGAAATTGGGGAGTTCCTGATGGTGTAACGTGTTGTTCAATACGGTTAAAAATCTGCGGCGTAGCCGTTAATGCCTTGAGTGATGGAAATGAGCACGCCGTGTTGACGGCCTTCTTCGTCGGGCTGAGCTAATTGCATGGCAGCCCAAAATACGTACGGACGCTGGCGCTTGCCAACCCCGCTTGTCGGGTTTGTAAATTCCCTCGGGATGTCGTCATAAGGAAGCGGGAAAGGCGAAACAGAA
>JAKAAL010000087.1 GCA_021802375.1 Bacillota bacterium
TTACTGGTGGCGGTGTTGGTGATGGGAGCGATCGGCTTCGCCGCTCAGCACGGCCTGGTGCGTACGCTTTTGGGTGCTCGCTGGCAGCCTCTGGCCGGCCGTTTGCAAATTGGACTCTTTATCGTGGACAGCGCTCTGGTCACCGCCCTGGCCATGTTGCTGGCTTTGCCATTTGGCATCGCCGTGGCGATTTTTGGATCGCTGGTGGCCGGCGCCTGGGAACGCACGGTATTGCGATGGATCTTGACCCTGGCCAGCGCAGTGCCCTCGGTGGCCTACGGCTGGTGGGGATTAGCGGTCGTGGTGCCGGGCATTCGCGGCCTCGGTCTCGGCGCGGGCTATGGCCTGGTTTCGGCTGGCCTGGTGTTGGCGCTCATGATTTTGCCCACCTTTTCCGTGTTGGCCTGGGAGGCCATTCTGGCCGTGCCTGAAGATTGGCATCAGACCTCCCTGGCCCTAGGGGCCAACGACGATCAAAACATTATCCGTCTCGTTCTTCCAGCCAGCATGGCAGGCTTGCAAACGGCCTTTTTGACGGCGCTCGCCCGAGCGGTCGGCGAAACCATGGCGGTGCAAATGGTGCTAGGCGGGGCGGTTTCCCATTTTTACGGTCTCTTTGGCCCCGGTGCCACGCTCACCACGCAAATCCTAACGGACATGGCCGTCTTGCCGGTGGGTAGCCCCAATCATGGGGTGCTGGATTTCATGGCCCTGGTGCTGTTCTTAGGAGTTACGCTCATGACGGGGACGATGGGACGACAGGTTCGCGGCAGGGGGCGCCCATGATGAAGTCGGGCAAACACCTTCAGCGTCTAGCCTCCGTGGCAACCCTCGCGGCGATGGTGACCCTGCTCTGGGTGATTATTGCCCTTTGCCGCGAAGGGCTGATGCATTGGCATTGGTGGGTCCTTTGGCGCCGACCGCGAGAACTAAAGGCCGGAGGCGGGCTCGGGCCCGAGTTGATCAACACCTTGAGCATGGTTGCCTTGGCTGAATGTCTTAGCCTGCCGCTGGGCTTAGCTACCGCGATTTGGCTGGGCGAGGCCAAGCTGCCTCGGCGGGTGCGCGAGGGCTTAGACGGATTTTTTATCAGTTTTCAAAGCATCCCCGCGATTGTCGTGGGTTTGGTGGCCTTCGAGGTGCTGGTAGGTTACTTTCATTGGCCGCTCTCGGTGGCCACGGGAACGTTAGCGCTGACCGTCTTGAATGTTCCCCAGGTCGTGGTGTTTTCGCGCCAGGCGATGGCGGCGGTGCCCGATGCCTGGCGCGAAGGATCGTTAGCGCTGGGCGCGACCGCACTGGAAACGGTATGGCGAATGGTGCTGCCGGCCAGTCTTTTTGCGCTGGTGGACCAACTTGGATTGTCCTTTGCCCGCTTGGCGGGAGAGTCGGCCCTGTTAATCTTTACGGCAGGACTCAATGTGGGCCCCCACTGGGGATGGTTTCAGCCGGGCGAAACCTTGGCCGTGCACCTATGGCAAGTGCGTACGGAAGGACTGATGCCAGACCGGGCCGCGCTGGCCGCCGAGACGGGGATAGTTCTTCTGGCCATCACGGCCCTAGCCATTTTTGGCAGCAAAGTATGGTCGCTGCGCTTGAAAGCCTATCAAAGTGGTCCCGGTGGAGGAGGTCCTTAAACGGATGGCGAGGGTGAAGATCCAGATGCAGTCGGTATCGGTGTGGTACGGGGCTCAGCCGGCCCTGCGCCAGGTTTCCCTGGATGTCGCCGAGGGCGCCGTGTTAGCGCTGATCGGGCCCTCGGGATGCGGGAAGTCGACCCTTTTGCGCGTCATCAATCGCCTGGTTGAACGAACCCCGGAAGCCAAAATACAGGGGCGTATTTGGATCGATGGCGAAGATATCTTGCGACCTGAGATGGATCTGGTGCGGCTGCGCAAACGGGTTGGGATGATCTTTCAGCGGCCTATTTCCTTCCCCTTTTCCATTTTTGATAATGTGGCGTACGGACCGCGTCTTCATGGCCTCAAGGACGCATTCGAACTGCGTCGAGTCGTGGAGTTGAGCCTTAAACAGGCCGCTCTCTGGGACGAAGTGCGCGGCAAGCTCAGGCGTCCGGCCAGCGGGCTTTCAGGCGGTCAACAACAGCGGCTGGCCTTAGCGCGAGCGCTGGCGGTCAATCCGCAAGTCATCCTGATGGATGAGCCTACCAGTGCCCTGGATCCCGGTTCGGCTGCACGAATCGAAGAATTGGTGGTAAAGTTAAAGGGGCAATATACCGTGGTCATGGTCACCCACAACCTGCAGCAAGCGGCCAGGGTGTCCGATTTCACAGGATATTTGCAGGCCGGGCGGTTGATTGAACTTGGAGAAACCTCAGTCATCTTCACGGCCCCACGAGACCGCCGTACGGAGGCGTATCTCACCGGCCAAATTGACTAAGAGGTGAGATGATGCGGCAGTACTTTCAAGAGGAGTTGAAATCTCTTGAACAGGAACTGATTCGCATGGGTGCCCTCGTCGAAGACCAAATCCGAAGGGCCGTTCGCTCCCTGGCGGATCAGGATTTGGTACTGGCGCGCGAGGTCATCGCCGACGACGACCGGGTGGACCGTTTAGAGGGGGAGATCGAGCGCCAATGTCTAACGCTGTTGGCGCTGCAACAGCCACTGGCTGGGGATTTGCGGATCGTATCCACGGTGCTCAAAATCATCACCGATCTCGAACGCATGGCGGATCATGCCTCAGACATCGCTAAAGTGACCTTGCGCTTGAGCGATGAACCCTGGATTAAGCCGTTGGTGGACTTGCCGGTCATGGCCCGCCTGGTTATTTCTATGGTGCGTTCGGCATTAAATGCCTATATTCATCGCAGCATCGAAGAGGCCTTGGCCATGGTGCGGCTTGACGATGATGTCGACCATCTGTACGCGCAGATCTTTGGCGAACTAGTCGACTTGATGCGCGAACGCCCGGATACGGCGGCGCAGGCCACCTACTTAGTGTTTGTGGCTAATTATTTGGAACGCATCGCGGATCATGCCACCAACTTGGGAGAGTGGGTGGTGTACATGGTGACGGGAGAACGCAAGGAACTAAATACATAGGGCCCGACTCGGTTGGAGCCACTAGGAGGGGTTTTTCGTGCGCATTGGAATTAATGGATTTGGCAGCATTGGCCGTAGATTTTTGAGGATTGCCTTAGACCGCGGGGCAGATTTTGAGGTGGTGGCCATCAATGATATCACCGATGCAGCCACCTTGGCGCATTTATTGGCCTACGACACCAATTATGGCCGGATGCGGCAAAAGGTGGAAGTCGAGGGCAACACCATTCGGGTTGAGGGCAAGCCCATCCAGATCCTCGCGGAGCGCGACCCGGCCAACCTTCCCTGGAAAGCGCTGGATGTCGACATCGTGGTGGAGTCCACCGGGCTTTTTACCAAGGCGGAAAAGGCCAAAGCGCACCTTAACGCCGGCGCCCACCGGGTCATTATTTCGGCGCCAGCGGATGGCGACGATGTCACCATTGTTCTGGGTGTGAACACCGATTGGTATGACCCCGACAAACATTTTATTATCTCCAACGCCTCGTGCACGACGAACTGTTTAGCGCCCGTGGCCAAGGTGCTCGATGAGAGCTTTGGCATCCAGCAGGGGCTGATGACCACCGTTCATTCGTATACCAATGATCAGCGGTTGTTGGACCTGCCCCACAAAGATCTGCGCCGAGCTCGCGCTGCCGGGTTGAACATCATCCCCTCGAGCACGGGAGCCGCCAAGGCCCTGCATCGGGTTTTGCCGCAATTAAAGGGCAAGCTCAACGGACTCAGTTTACGCGTCCCCACCCCCGTGGTGTCGGTGGTTGACCTCACCGTGACCACCGATAAGGCGCTCACTCAAGAGAGCGTGAATCAGGCGCTGAAGACGGCGGCTCATGGGCCCTTGCAAGGCATTTTGGAATACACCGAACTACCCTTGGTCTCGCAGGACTTCCGCGGTAATGCGCATTCCAGCATCGTCGACGGGCTAGAGACCATGAGTATCGGCGATCACATGGTCAAGGTGATGGCATGGTACGACAACGAGTGGGGCTACGCCAACCGTTTAGTGGACCTCACCGAGATGGTGGCCCAAAAGGATGGGCGTCGATAATGGCCTATCGGGTGCTGGAAGATTTAGGATCGCTTCAGGGCAAGCGGGTCTTAGTGCGCGTGGACTTTAACGTGCCCATGGATCCAGAAAGCAAAAAGATTACCGACGACACCAGGATCCGCGGGGCGCTGCCCACCATTGAGTGGCTTCGGGACCAGGGCGCGGCGGTGATCTTGATGAGTCACTTGGGTCGACCCAAAAGCCGTGAGGAAAAATTTAGCTTGGCGCCGGTAGCCCGCCACCTGGAGCAACTGCTGGGGGTGCCGGTGGCCTTTGTGCCGGATTTGGTCGGTCCCGAGGTGCAGGATCGGGCAAGAGCCCTAAAGCCCGGTCAGATTTTGATGCTGGAAAACGTCCGCTTCCATCCCGGGGAGACCAAGAACGACCCGGGATTAGCTCGAAACTTGGCCGAGTTGGCCGATGCCTATGTCGACGACGCCTTTGGTAGCGCCCATCGGGCGCACGCCTCGGTGGCTGGGGTTCCCGCGTTCATCCCCTCCGCTGCGGGCCGACTGATGGCTCGCGAGCTGACCATGTTGGGCGAGGTCTTGAGTCATCCCGAGCGACCCTATTGGGCCATCATCGGCGGCTCCAAGGTGAGCGATAAGGTGGCTCTCTTGGATCGCTTGGTCGCCGAAGCGGACGGTCTTATCATTGGAGGAGGCATGGCCAACACCTTTCTCAAGGCGCAAGGCTTCGACTTGGGTGCATCCAAGGTCGAGGACGAAGCCGTGGTGAAAGCCAAGCAATTGCTCGAGCAGGCAGGCAAGCGCGCAATCACCATCGGCTTGCCGGTGGATGTGGTAGTCGCCAAGGCCTTCAAGGCCGATGCCGCCCACCGCGTGACCCGTCCGGATGCCATTTTGCCCGATGAAATGGCCCTGGATGTGGGTCCAAAAACGGTAGAAGCGATTCGCGGGTGGCTGGCTTCGGCCAAGACGGTGTTTTGGAATGGTCCCATGGGGGTCTTCGAATGGGAAGCGTTTGCCGCGTCGACCATGGCCGTCGCCGATCTTTTGGCGAAATCCCACGCTCAGGTCGTGGTTGGCGGTGGAGATTCGGTGGCGGCGGTAAGCAAAGCCGGAGTGGCCCAGCACCTGACTCACGTGTCGACGGGCGGCGGGGCGGCGCTGGAGTTTCTCGAAGGCAAGGAACTTCCCGGGGTTCAGGCCTTAACCAAGTAATCGACCCAAGGGCGGTTCAGCACAGGGGGGATTAAGGGGAATGGCGATGTCACCGCTTTTGATTGCCAACTGGAAAATGTATAAGACGGTGGAGGAGTCGGCCAGCTTTGCCCGCTTACTCGGGCCGCGCTTGGAGGGCTGGTGGAAGCCCCAGGCTGTCCGCTTGGTCATTGCACCGACGTCCTTGGCACTCTTTGCAATGGCCCGCCATCTGGGCGATGGGCCCGTGGCTCTGGCAGCCCAGAATTTAGAGCTGGGTCGCGAAGGTGCGTTTACCGGCGCCCTTTCGGGATATTTACTGCACGAGGCGGGTGCCCGTTTGGTCATTATTGGCCACTCGGAGCGGCGGCGCTACTTTGCCGAGACGGATGGGCTGGTGGCTGAAAAGGTGGATGCTGCCTGGAATGCGGGCCTCACCCCCGTCGTCTGCGTCGGGGAAACGGAGGCGGAGCGAGACTCCGGCCAGACCGAGGCAGTTTTAAAACGCCAGCTGTCAGCCATCTTGACCAAACCGCGCGATGACGACAAGCCCTTAGTGATTGCGTACGAGCCGGTGTGGGCGATTGGCACGGGCAGGGTGGCCAAGACCGAAGATGTCGGTCAGATCGCGCACACCGTTCGCCAGTGGCTTAGCACCAGCCAAGGCCCAAAAGACGTCCCTCTGCTATACGGGGGCAGCGTCAATCCTGACAATTTAGGCGGATTCTTGCGCCTACCCGACGTGAATGGCGCCCTGGTCGGAGGAGCTTCACTCACCCTAGAGGGGGTAGTGGCCATGGTCAGGGTCGCCCAAGAGCAAATTTAGGGAAAGGTTGATGATGCGTTGCGTCCAACAGTATTGATGGTGCTAGATGGTTGGGGGGTGGCCCCGGCCGGGCCGACTAATGCTATTAGCGAGGCCGACAAGACGATATCGCGCCTCAGCAAGGCATACCCCTTTAGCCTTGCCGCGGCGCATGGCCGCGAGGTGGGACTATTAGACGGGCAAATGGGCGATTCCAACGTCGGCCATCTTACCATTGGAGCCGGTCGCGTGGTAGACCAGACCCTCACTCGGATTCATCGAGCCGTGGAGCAGGGCACGCTTGAAGATCGGCCGGTGTTGAAACAAATGCTGGAGGAGGCAAAGGGACGACGGCTTCATCTTTTAGGTCTCCTCTCTCCCGGCGGAGTGCACAGCCATGAGCGGCACCTGGGTGCCCTCTTGGAAATGCTGCATAAGGCAGGCCGAGAAAAGGACGTGTATCTGCACTGCTGGCTGGATGGTCGAGATGTTTCACCCAGAAGCGCCGCCTCCTCGTTCAAATATCTTGCCGAAGTGATGAATCGCACGGGGGTAGGCCGGATCGCCAGCGTAGCCGGGCGCTACTATGCCATGGATCGGGACAATCGCTGGGATCGCATCGAAAAGGCGTATCGGGCGATGGTCGAAGGCGTGGGCGAGACGGCCCGCAGTGCCGTCGAGGCCCTGGAAAAGAGCTACAGCCAAGATCTGGGTGACGAGTTTTTGCCGCCTACGGTGATCGTCGATGAGGCCCACCAGCCAGTGGCCACCATTGGCGCTGATGACGTGGTCTTTGTGTTCAACTTTCGTGCCGACCGCGTCCGGCAGATCACCCGGGCCTTGGCGGATCCCGATTTCGGGCATTTTTCGCGCCCATTTTCCCGTCCCCACTGGTTGGGTGCGATGGCGCAATATGACGAGAACTTTCCGCTGCCGCAAGCCTTTGACCCTCCCCAAGTGGTGCATAATCTAGCGGAATGGCTAAGCGAACGAGGCATTCGTCAATTCCATGTCGCGGAGACGGAAAAGTATGCGCACGTGACTTTTTTCTTTAATGGCGGTCAAGAAAGACAGTATCCCGGCGAAGATCGCAAGATGATCGCCTCGGCCAAAGTGGCTACCTATGACCTCGCTCCCGAGATGTCGGCGAAGGGCATTGCCGATGCCGTGGTGGATGATCTGAGCCAATTGGGGCACGAGTTTCTTGTCTTGAATTTTGCCAATGCCGACATGGTCGGCCACACGGGAAAACTACAGGCGGCTCTGGCGGCTGTGGCGGAGACGGGACGCCAAATTGAGCGTGTCCTGGAGGCGACCCTGAAGGCCGGGGGCACTCTCATTATCACAGCGGACCACGGCAATGCCGAGATTATGGCGGAAGAGGGCGGGGGGCCCCACACGAATCATACGACGAGCCCCGTGCCCGTCATTTTGGTGAGCGAGGATCCGGCCTTGAAGGGTGTGAGGCTTCGCGACGGTGCGCTCAAAGATATTGCCCCAACCGTACTCGAGGTCATGGGCATCGAACCGCCTAAAGAGATGACCGGGTCTTCGTTAATTGTGCACTAGCCTTTCGGGATGAAGGGAGTTTACTAACACGCAGTCAAGGGGGAATCATTCATGGGTAAGCATCGATCCAGTATCAGCGCCATCCGTGCGCATGAGATTTTAGATTCTCGAGGAAATCCCACCGTCTCGGTCCACTTAACCTTGCACGATGGTACGGAAGCCTGGTCACGTGTGCCCTCGGGGGCGTCGACCGGGGCCCACGAGGCCGTGGAACTGCGTGACGGCGGCAAGCCCTACCAGGGCAAAGGCGTGCAGTCCGCCGTCGGCCATGTCAATGAGAGCATTGCGCCTCAGCTGATCGGGCTAGATGTGTTTGATTTGCGTTTGATCGATGAGACGATGATGCAGTTGGATGGCAGTGAGCAAAAATCTAAGTTTGGCGCCAACGCCATTTTGGGGGTGTCCTTGGCGGCCCTCATCGCGGCCAGTCAAATATCGCGCCAGCCCTTATACCGACACTTGGGAGGAGCGCAAGCGCGTGTCCTGCCAGTGCCGCTGCTCAATGTGCTGAACGGCGGCGCTCACGCCGACAACAATGTCGACATTCAAGAATTTATGTTGGTGCCTGCGGGAGCGGGATCGTTCCGCGAAGCGCTCCGGATGGCGACGGAAACCTATCACGTGCTCAAGGGCATCTTGAAAGAGAAGGGATTTCGGACTGCTATCGGGGACGAAGGCGGTTTTGCACCCGACTTGGAAAGCGACCGACAAGCGTTAGACCTGCTGGTGGCAGCGATTGAAAGGGCGGGATACCGACCGGGCAAGGACATTGGCCTGGCTCTGGATGTTGCGGCCAATGAGCTTTGGCTGGAAGCCGAGGGAGTGTATCATTTCGCCCAGGCTAAGAAATCCTCGGCCGAAATGGTGGACTTTTATCAAGACCTGCTGAGCCACTACCCCATCGTTTCGATTGAAGATGGATTGGCGGAAGATGATTGGAGCGGCTGGAAAGGCTTGACAGAGCGTCTGGGTGGGCGCATTCAACTCGTCGGCGACGACCTGTTTGTGACCAATCCGGAGCGCATCGCTCGAGGCATTCAAGAAGAGGCCGCTAATGCGGTGTTGATAAAGCTGAATCAAATTGGCACCGTCTCGGAGACCTTGGACGCGATTCGAATTTCCCAGGAAAATGGATGGCGCACCATTATCTCGCATCGTTCAGGAGAAACGGAAGATACGACCATTTCGGATCTGGCGGTGGCCGTCAACGCTGGCCAAATTAAGACGGGCGCTCCGGCACGCAGCGAACGGGTGGCCAAATATAATCGCCTGCTGCTTATCGAAGACCTGGATCCGGGCCTGAGTTACGCGGGTTGGGAGGCCTTTTAGCGGTGAACCAAGAACTGCGGCAAGTGGCAGACGGCGTGTTTGCCACCTCACGAGCGGTGATGCAGTTGGAGGTGGCAGACGCGGTGGTGTTCGACGTCGATGGCGTCATCATCGATGTGCACCAGAGCTATCCCTACGTCATTTGCCAGGCAGCGGAAAGCTATCTCCGCGAGATAGGCTTTTATGGCCAGAAGTCCCCGACCACCCCGGAAGAGACGACCTTTTTCAAAGCTGCTGGCGGCTTCAACAGTGACTGGAACTTAGCCCAAGGGATTGTCTTATGCTATCTGGCCAAGGCGATGGCAGAGGGCTCGCGGAACCTCGATGGCTTAGTTAGCTCCGCACCCGAACTGGAGACCATCGCTCGGGCCAGCGCGGAGTTTGGCGGGGGCCTACAGGGCTTGAGCCAGGCCTTGCAAAACATGGTGGAAGTGCGCGATTGGCAGGAGGTCGAGGCCGAGTGGGACCGAGCGCGGATCACCCGCCTTTGCCAGCAGCACTATGCCGGGGACGAGGCCTCGACCGTCTTTGGCCTGACCGACTCCGATTTTGCCAAGCCAGGCTTGATGAAGCGGGAAAAGCCGATCTTGTCGCGTAGCGTGCTTGAAGAGGCGGGGTTGGCTTACGGCATTTATACGGGCCGAAACTATCAAGAAACGGCCAAGGCCATGGAACTAGCTGGCATGCAGGGCATTTTTGCGCGCGCCGCCATGATTACGGAAACGGAAGGCTTAAAGAAGCCCAATCCCGAAGGCCTCTTCCGCCTGGCAGGCGTCTTAAAACCGCGCTTGATGGTCTTTTGTGGCGATAACCTAGATGATTGGCAGACGGCCTCGCGCTACGAGGCGGAACGCTTGCCGGGTGGTCCGCCTTGTCTCTTCTGTGGCGTGCTCGACGGGTCGCCAGGGCCACTCTCTTACGGACTGTTTCGTGACCGAGGAGCCACGCTCTTGGCCAAGACCGCCGAAAACTTAGTGCATTTCGTGATGCAACGCCGAGCGGTGATGAACTAATCTCGGCTTAACCCATCAGACTAGTGCAGGCGAGCCTCCAGATCTTCGAGGCTCGCCTGCTTCGACTCTTGGCCGTAGGCGAGCGTGATGGCTACGGAGATGAGGGCGACCAGGGAGACCAAATCAAAGCCTCGCCCGAGACCGACCGCGGCAATGAGGGTAGGGAAGGCATAGGGTCCGACCACGCCCCCAAGAAATCTGCCAATGGTTTCCACGGTGGCGGCCCCGGTGGTCCGTAGGGGCGTGGGGTACTGCTCGGCGTAGGACATCTTGAGCACGGGGAAGGTGCCGGTTCCGAAAAAGGACATGAGCGCGCCATAGGCCAGCATCAAGCTCGGCGTGCGAGCGAGGCCAAAAAAGATTGCGGCCAGGCCGGCAATCCCCATGAAAATCACATACATCCACTTGC
>JAKAAL010000088.1:0-9459 GCA_021802375.1 Bacillota bacterium
GAGTTATATGCAACCGTTTTTCTCGACGGCGCGCGGCGAAGTGTTATTTGCCATTTTCTTTCTTGTCATTGCCGCCGGGGTATTTCTCATTAATAAACTCACGGATATTCGTATCGAACGCGATTAAACCCGAACAAGGAGGGATTGATGATGAATTTGCCAACCGTAGGGTGGCTAGCCGTAGGACTGGTGTTTTTCGCTATCTTTGTGCTCGTGCAATCATTGTATCGCCCGCGCCGCACGAATATTGATCGCAACCTCGAAGCCCAATTGCACCACCAGGACGATTTGGTGGTCCATCAGGAAATCGTGGCCAACGCGAGCTTTTTCGATCGTGTCGTGCGTCCGACGATTCAGCGCATGCACCAACAAGGGGCCACCGATAACCGGTTTCTCAAACAACTACGCAACCGCGGCGACAACAGTTCCAAAATCGCCAGCCAACTCACAATTGCCGACCACCCCTGGGGATTTTCGGTTGAGGAATTCCAACTGTTGCAAATGGGGACCGCCGCCGGTTTTGCTTTGTTGGGAGCACTGTTAGCAGTGGTCGAAGGGTCTCCGCTGCTTTTTGCCGCCGCCGTCAGTTTAGGCATCTTAGGGTATAAATACCCCGAGGCGATTGTGCAAAAAAAGGTGGATGCTAAACAGAAGAAAATTTTAGCCCAATATCAATCGGTTTGCGATATGTTGGCGCTGTCGGCCGAATCCGGTTTGGGCTTGCTGGAATCATTAAATCGAGTGTCGACGCAATTGCCTGGGGTTTTAAGTGAGGAGATTGTGCGGACTCTCTTGGAAGTGCATTATGGGGCTTCGGAGGAATCGGCGTTTGTTGAAATGCAGAGTCGGTGCGGTCTTGAAGAGATTACCGTGTTTGTGCAAAATATCCTGCAAAGTCGGCGTCTCGGCACCCCACCAGCCAAAGTCTTTCGGGACTTAGCTCAACAAAGCCGTACTGCGACGACCAATCGCGCGGAAGCCCAAGCCCAAAAACTCACGGTCAAACTGATTCCCGTCACGGCGATTTTTATCTTCCTGCCAATGTTGGGTATTATTGGTGGACCTGCGATGTTTTCCATGCACGGGAGCCTCTAATGAGCCACGAACCGATAGCTCGCATCGATCTGGCTCCCCGCACCATAGTCGCGCACCAGTGGTGGCAGCGCCTGCGGGGCTTGTTGGGAACGCGCGTCTTTCCTGAAGGCACCGTGTGGGTCTTTCCGCACACTAATCTAATCCATATGTGGGGCATGCGTTATGCCATTGATGTGCTCTTTGTCGATCGTAATGGGGTGGTCATCAAACACGTCGCGCACTTGGCCCCCGGACAGATGGCTGGAGCCTGGCGCGCCTATTGGACGATTGAGTGTGCTCCGGGCACCATTGCCCGTCTGAATTCTTCGGTGACCTATCGCATCATACAATGGCACCCCCAATGCCTACTAATTCCCGTAGCTGACACGTGAACCGGGCAAAAATGACACCTAAATTTTTCAGGCGCATCATCCATTGCTATGCTGGAGCCGCACATTTCCTCGAAGTGTTTCATTCGAGGGCGACACAACCAATCGTGGCGGTTGGTGACGGATGGTGTCGCGGTGTTCTGGCACAGATCCAAGCCGTTTCCGTCACGGCCACGATTATAGAGGAGGTAAGGTAATGGTGACTTTTACGGCCCTTCGGGCTCGTGGACACATGGCTCTGTTTACCCTTTATGCCTGGGCGATGACCCAACGCCGTCCGCTCACGCCCCGTCGTATCGCATGGAACCGCGGACAAGCGTTGGTAGAGTACGGGCTGATTCTGGTTCTCATCGCGATTGTGGTCATTGCCGCCCTACATTTCTTAGGCGGCGCGGCCAGCAATACGCTAAAGACGACCGGCAACACCCTTTCGCAAAACACCTAATTCTCGGCCTAGCGATAGGCGTTGGACCGACGGCGAGGGGAGGAGCATCGCGATCCTTCCCTCGTTTGTTCTTCGTGATTATCGGCGAAATGGCAAGGAGGGAAACGTTTGTCGACACTAATCATTGTAGGCGTAGGGATCGCGCTTTGTGGGATCGCGTGGCATGACCACTGCACTAGCCATATTTCCTTGTGGGTCACACTTCCCGCGACGATCATAGCATGGGGGATCCGGGGGGGCTTAGTGGGTTGGCTCGGTTTGGTCCATGCCCTGGCCGCATGGCTCGCTGCGGTCGCCGTCTTTGCCTGGCCCGTGTTTCGTGGAGGCATGGGCGGCGGGGATCTCTTGCTCATGGGGGCATTGGCCAGCTTGTTGTCTTGGTTTCAAGCGTTGCAGTTGGTCACCGTCGTCGCACTCGTGGGCGCCCTGATTGCTGCCGGCATATGGGTAGTGCATCGTCGATCCGCAACAATGATCCCCTCCTTTGCTTATGGTTGGGCGTTTTTCGGTGGTTGGTGGGGATATTGGTTGTGGCAGTGGGGAGGTTTTGGGCATGGCTAGATTCTTTCGACGCGGACAGGCCATATTGGAAGCCGCGTTAGTGCTCCCGATTCTCTTAGTAATTATTTTTGGCGTGTTTGGCATTGGCCAGCTCATGGCGGTCAAAGGCGTCGTCTATGCCAGCGCTGGCGAAGGGGCACGCATTGCCGCGTATTATGGGGTGACCTCCAGTGGGAGTAGTTGTAGTGTGCCGGCCACGACCCAACAGAAAGTTGTCCAGGCGGTGACCGATAACTTTGCAGCCAATAAGTTGCCTGGGTTCGTCGCGTCACGCGACATGGTCGTGGCCCTTCAGCCCGTGACCATAAACGGGTCGGGCACCACCAATAACCAGTGCCTCGTTACCGTCACAATTCATTATCCCTATACCATTCGGGTGCCGTTTCTCGCCGTCTTGTTGGGGAGCACGAACGGCATCGTGACTTTATCCGGGGAGGCAACGTATGATGCGAATTCGAATTAAACAGTGGTGGTATGCGATCCAACGGCGTGTCCAATCCAAGCGGTGGAGCCGGGGCCAATCCATTGTGATTGTAGCGGCGGCGTTTCCTGTCATTGTGTTGGTGAGTGTGATGGTGTTTGACTTCGCGCGCGTGCATATGGTGCAACAAGAAGTGCAAAACGCCGTGGATGCCGCCGCCTTAGCCGGGGCCAGTCAAGCGCAAAAAGAAGTGGTGTACCGATGTCTACAAGTCACCCAGCCCAATCCCAAAGGGGCCAATAAACCTCCGGTGGTCTACACGCAAAGTGTCAAATGGTCCTATTTTTATAAGCTGAATCCCACCGCTGCCTCTAATGCCGCGCAAGCGACGTTGGATGCCAACCTCAAACAAATGGGCCTCTATGATTCACAGACTGGTCAGTACCCGGACACCTGTGCGAGTGGCCACTGTCAATTTGATGGACAAAGCTTGGCATTACAATATGCCTGGCCCTTTTACAATACCAATGGCGTCACTCCAGTGGCTGTGGCGGACACGACCGCGGGGACTTCGCCAGGGTTATTGGATCCGACAAGTTTTCCGCCCGGGGACCGTACCACACAAGTGCCGGTCGCAACAGGATTTGAAGTTCAAGCCTCCATCGCTTACCACACGATGCTGTTGAGCCTGGTGAGTCAAGCCGATAAAGTGCTGTATGTTGTGCGACACTCCGTGTCCCAGCTCTACTACAACGCCAACGCGGCGACCAATCATCCCGCCTTGCCGTCGGATGGCACGTGGATTTCCCAACCCACCACCAATCCCCAAGCCTGTCCGTAAACAAGACGTTTGAGGGAGTTTTTGAAGATTTGGTGGATTATGCGAGTGCGCGGGGAACGCCTGGCCAACGCACGAAAGACAGGGGGTTATGTCGATGCGCGATGATTTTGATTCATTTGGGGACAATTCAGGTATGCCGGAAGAGGGACTCGGTCCATGGGCCACAGATCAGGAGACGTCATTTCATCGCTTGGTGAACCCGCCGCCTCAGCTTTCCCGATCTTCACATCCATGGCACACGCTGAGACGCCGTTGGAAATGGGCCGCGGGGATCTTGGCTGGGGTGTTGGTCCTGGCCTTTTTGTTCGCTCCGGTCGATGGCCCGATTGGCACTCCTTTTCTGCGCAGTTTTCAGCATTTACACATTCCTGATCCCTCTCATCCCACAGACTCTTCCCTTGCCGGTTCTTCTCGCCATAACGGGTCTGTCGTGATGGAACACCGTGTCGTGGCCCGTGTAACTGGCCTTTATCGAACCTCGCATCTCTGGCGCATCCGTCTGCAATTAACCAACCGGGGGTCCGAACCCTTATTGGCCGAAGTCGGCATGACCGCGGAACTGACCATCCGAGGTCGGGAATGGAGCCCTATTAACCCCGAAGCCAGTGCCAACGACTTCTATACCGCGATTAACCCCGGGCAGACCGTCACTGGATGGCTGGTCTTTCCCGTATCGAGAACTCCCTCAGGCCCCGTGGCATTAACTTTGCCCCATCTCTTTCGCCTAAACACCCCCTTGTGGACGCTCGTTATTCCGCTTCATTAGAAATCATCAGGGTTTTCGCAATCCGGGGATGCTTTTCGATTCCCTCCTAGCCAAGCGTTAGCTGATCGTATGGAGAGAAGTGGAGTGGCGGTTAATTCCCGGCTCTCGGTCCGCCTCGTGCTAAGCTGATTAGAGGCATAGGTGCTGGTGACAGGAGCTGGATTGCCATGAAGACCATGGATATTGACCACTTGCGGACTTTCATTGAACCGTTGGATTTGTTGCGACGATTAGGTCTTGCCGACCATTTACGGTGGCGTGGGCGCGAAATTCATGGTCCTTGCCCGATGCCTGACCATCCCGGCGACCGCGATAACAAGGGAGCCTTTGCTGTGTACTGGGCCGGCGATCACTGGCGGGCCTATTGTTTTTCGCATTGCGGATCGCTTGGCGATGAATTTGAGTGGGTGGAGCGGGTGTATCACATAGGGTTCAAAGAGGCGCTGCGTTTAGTCGCCGACTGGGTGGGACAGCCCTGGAACCATGACGGGACGGTCCTCCGTCGAACCGCCCACGAGCCTCGACCCCTCGCTATGCCCATCACCCAGCCGGAGTGGCCCATGGATCCCGGACTCTTTGGCCCGTTGCCCCCGGAAGCCTGGGCCTTTTTGCGTACACGCTATCCTGTGGTCCGTCCGGAAACCTGGATGGCGTGGGATATCGTGTGGGGCTTAGGAGACTGGACGGATAATCCGTTAACCCGCCGGATTGTGTTTCCCATCTTCGATACGTCGGGCCGCACGGTTGGGGGTGTCGGCCGTACATTGGTTCCCGACCCCAAAGAACGCAAATTCAAAAATGCGCCCGGATCGTGGCGAAGGCACACCATTCATGGATTACACCAACGATCTGACGCCACCGAACGCCTCCTTTTAGTCGAGGGCATTCCGGATTGTGTCGCCCTTAATCAATACCCCCTGCCGGAAACGGTGATTGGCGGATCGATTCTCGGCACCGGCCTCACGGAAGAACAAGCTATGCTGATCGCCCAGCTCGGATTGGGGGTGGATTTAGCCTTAGATAGTGATTTGGCGGGGCAACAAGCCATTTATCGTTCCGGGACCATTCTGCAGCGGGCGGGGGTTGCTGATCTCCGCGTCGTCTCGCTGGGAACGTTAGAGGTCAAAGCCGATGCCGCGAGTGTGGGACCGGGGCCTTTCTTAACGGCATGGCGGGCGGCGCAAGAGTGGGAGGCTTGGGTTGACGCCTTGCCGCAAAGGTTGCCGCACGCCGTTATTGAGGACTTGTTTCATCGCTATCCACGGATTCCATCACCCCAGATGACCCCCTCCGTCTCATAACTCTCTTTTGTATCGTTATCGTCGTGTCGCTTCTTAGTCGGGGATGAAGCCGCTTTTGGCTCAAATCCCCGGTTTGCTTTTGCGCTTCAGGCATAATGAGGCCAAGCGAGACACGTCGTTCACGCGTCTCTCGCGACCTTGCGAACCCTCCTCGGGCTGTCGTCCGGAGAGCGGATGGGGAGGTAGGGGTCAGGACCCCCACGCCCTGGCTTCTATTACCTCATTCGCTCACGGATGGGGGTCAACTAAAAAGGGGGAGAATTTGTGAACAACAGTCCGTTTTCGACTTACTCGTCATCGGCGGCCACGTCATTAGGGCCGTGGCAAATGCATTTAACCTTGGTGTGGGTGGTTTGGATGGTTGTCGGTGTCTTGTTTTTGGGGCTCCTTGCGCTTGGCGCATGGCGTCTCATTCGAGCCACAGTCAATCATTCCCAAGCCTTGGCGACGAGCCAATCTTTAGTCAAATCATTGGAGTCGGCACGCCATTCGTATGCGGGATTTCCGCGAAACGATTATGCGAAGACCGCCAATGCCTGGCTAGCCAGCCAGGGACTCGCCAATACACCAGAAGACGATGACATTCCGACGTTGGATGCCGGACCGTTTATGGCAGCACGTGACAACGCCGCCGTATCGGATACCAAAAAAGCGCCTCCACGTCACACCGTGTCGAGTACAGGCAATGCGTATCACGACATTCAGATTGACGTACTGATTGAACAATTAGCACGCAATCGCGTTCAGGATCGGTTAGCGAGCCTTGTGGAAGAAGAAAAGGCCCGCCTGATCCACGACATGCAGTTAGAGGTTTGAGCCGATTGGGAGGCCGGTTCCGCCTCCCCCCCTTTAAAGACGTGGACAATAAGTTCTCGTTTTGCTACTATTAAGTAGCCGCAAAGTTTGTCCCGCAACTTGGTTTCATCCGGTTGCAGGCAATACCAAGATGAAGAGCAGGGTCTTCTGATGAATGGGTTGAACCACTGAACTTTGACAACTGCATAGGTGATGACACCATGACAGAAGCCTTCTTCTTCACTGATGAAAGGGGAGATTGATGTGGCCTATCAAATCGTCGCAGACGACGTGGCCTATGACGTGCCTGAAGACGCGACATGGCTTACCGACTATGATTCACGAGTGATTACCGCCACATGGCTCCGGCACTTCTTTTTGAATGTGCTGGGAGAAAACGCCACGACGCAATTTGGCCAGCCTGAGTTTAAAACAACCACGCTAGGATCCGGTCATGTGCATATTATCTGCACCACTCCTGTGGAGTGGAACGGCCGCATCGCGTTTGGGGTTGGAGAAGCTTGGGCTCCCAATCTCACAACGCCTTTAGCCAAAATCAATCCGGCGAAAATGGCGCAACGTCGTTCCGAATCTGATGGGGTTTTTGCCGTACTCCGGATTGCCGATCGCGTCTACACTGACGATCAAATTCCACGGAGCGAGGGACGATCTCACAAGAACGGATTGGCTATATCCGACTCGCAATCCGAAGCCGCCACTCCGAAAGACTCTTCGTTGTCTACGAAGACGCCGCAAACACCGCAGAGCGACGCCGCTCCGGTTAAATCAACGCCCGCCCAGTCGACTCCGGTCGCTACACCCAGCGATCCAATCGCCACGGCACCAGACTCTCCGGAGCAAGGCGGCGGTCAACCCCCTCCGAATCCACATGATGTGGTGATTACCATTGGGGGGCCGCGTTCGATGTATCGCGGAAAAACGTTCGGGCAGTTGTTGGACAGTCGGAATCCGTCAGCTCTCGGCTACATTACACACGTCGCCAAAACGTTTGACCCGAAAAACGAGCAAGAACGCTTCATTCGTGACATCGCGGTTCAATTACTTCCTGAAGTGGAAAGCCGATTGCCTCAGCTTGCCGCCTCAGGCCAAGGAGGACGTGCATAAATGGCCGATATGACCATGGCGGATGCAGTCCGCGAATTAATCAGTCGATTCCCTACGCCGTTAACACCCGCCGCTCAAGAAGCGATTGGCGCGGGACTCCAACGACTCGCGCAAGAATTTGGCACGAAAGCGATCCTGATGGAAGCGGCAAATTGGCTTGATTCCGTCGGCGTTGCGCGACCGGCGGCGCGATCCAATTCTCTGCTCGGGTCAGAGGTTTTACCCCCCTTGGGGACCAACCGTCCGACCCGATATCGCAACGGCAACTTTCGGTATTAACCATCAGCTATTCGCGAGGCGGGGAGCGCATCGGCGTTCCTCCTCTCGCCTTGATGACAACGACATTACCTGATGAATGAGGAGGCATTTCTGTCATGGGGATTTTGCAAACAGGTTTATATGGCGATGGCGGCAAGTTCTTGATTCCCGGAACCCCGTACCGCAATAATGCGGAGACTATCGCACTGCCAACAGGGGGCACGCGTTCCATCGCGGTGTCACCGTTCTGGCGCACCAAACAGCATCGGATTAGCGTCATTGCCGTCGAAGCCCTTTTGCGCCTGCATGAGGGCGCGCTGGCAGGCGTGGGTCGCACTGCGGATGGTATTTGGGTCGTCGAACTGGCGATCTCGGGCACTCGGGTGGCGATGGCTTTTGGTCCAGCGGCACGCCGGGTATGGCATTCAGAGTCTGGTGGCTGCGCCATTAGTTCTGGACGGTTTTGCTCTCACATCACGGTCTTTGCTCCGCTTCTATCATCGCTGGCTGCGGCGGATTGGGCGAAAATCCCCGATTTACCCCAACACCTCACGGAGCACTTTACGCGGGTTCACTGGGCCTCGTTTGTGACGGATGGCGATGAGCACTTTGAGATGGCCTCCGCAGATGTCTATAGCTGGATGTCGACATATCTCAAAGGATGCGAAGTACTGTCGTATCCACCAACCGGTTTTGCCTTGACCGAGGATTATACCGCTGAGGTGCAAACCCGGTTGAACCTCGACGCGATGCACCACTGGACCAATACCGTTAGCGGCGGACAAGAGTATGACAAAGACCCGGACCCCTCGGAGATTTCCGTTATCCCCATTATCACCGGCGGGATTCCTCCGCGTCCGACCACATGGGAGTGTCGTGTGGATCTCGATGCCGAAGAGCAATACTGGGTGGAATCCCACAATCCCGGGGAATATGTGGCGAACGGCAATGAGCTTGAGGTGATTCGGGGTCATATTGCCCTGATGCGCGCCCTTAATCGTCCGGTGAATATCCTGTTAAAAGGAGGTCCAGGGACCGCGAAAAGCACTCTTGCCCAATATGTAGGGCAAATGATGAATACCCCGGTGTACACCTCGTCGTTGCATCATGACGCGACCGGGGATCAACTGCTTGGGACCAACGCCCCTGAAGGAGGATGGGTCGATGGCACTGCACCTTCCGCCATGCGACGAGGGTTTATTTTGAACCTGGAAGAAGTCAACACCGCCCGGCCTGGCGCGTTAGTGCAATTGAACTCCATTTTGGCCGATACGCGCTTCATCGAATTGCCGGATTGTCCCGATCCGATGATGCGCTATGTCAAAGCGGATTCACGCTTGATCGTCTTTGCAACCATGAACGAAGGAGCGGAGTTCCTCGCGGCCAAGCCCATGGATCCTGCATTGCGCTCTCGGTGGTCTCTCGTGTTGACCATTGAAGAGCTCTCCGGGGAGAAGATGAAGACCTTTATCAAACGGCGCAC
>JAKAAL010000088.1:9469-10334 GCA_021802375.1 Bacillota bacterium
CCCCTTTGCCGACGACAGCATTCTCGACCGGATGCTGGCCGTGTACGCTCAACTCAAAGACGCCGCGCTGCAAGGCATTATTTCTTATGCTCCCACAACTCGGCTGTTACTGGACTGGGCCGCTCACTGCCACTACTGGGATCCGCACGAAGCGGCGTTGCATACCGTCGTTTCTCGTCTCAGCACCACACCGGAGGAAGAGGGCGATGTCTTGAACATTGTCGAGTGTCAATTTCTGAAGGTGTCGAAGGCCAGCAAGGGGGTGTCGGCGTGACCACTGCGGTTCTTAGAGAACCTGTCACCCCCCGTGAGGTGGCCGCGTATTATCGAAATGCGCAACGGACCTTGAATCATTTGATGGCCGTGTTGGCTCCGAAGCCTCGGCGTCGGTTGTACTTGGATCACGATCCCGCTCCGGATACTCGGGAACGGGCTCCCATCGGCTGGACCGACTTTAAGTCGGTCCACATTACCCGAAATAGTGCGATGGCCAATGCGCTAAGCTGGGGAGCCAAACGCGGTTTTTATCACGGGGTGCTTTTACACGAAGTGGGCCACTTGTTTTGGACCAATTCGGAGGACACCGTTCGATGGCGCCAGAAGATGATTACTAGCTACCCCCAATTCGGGCCCCACTTCTGGATCTCATTTGAGGATGGCTTTGAAGATGCCCGCATCAATTGGCGCGTCATGGATAAATGGCCAGGACTTGCGGACAGCCTGCGTCTCTTATACAAGCAGATGCAGGATAGCATTCCTGACTGGGCAACACACTGGGATGATTCAGCATGGGCGCATTTGTGGGTCATCGCACAAGCGCTGTTTGAAATCGCGATTTTCAATCGGCTTAAATATCCCACGTTGC